>JBBSAF010000007.1:0-19854 GCA_038252525.1 Tepidisphaerales bacterium | reverse complement strand
TACGCGCTGCGGCGGGGGGCGTTGGATACCGAGGGGGCGAGGGCGCCCAAGAGCGTGCTGACCGATCTGCGGCGGCGGGCGGTGGGGGAGCTGGTGGGGCGGCGATCGGCGGGGAATCGATCCATTCGGCGCGACGATGTGCTGGCGGCGATGCGCGGACGAGCGCCGGCGGTCGATGCGACGGCGCCGGCGTCGTGGTATGTGTTGACGCGCACGCCGGCGCAGTTGAGGGCGGCGCTGGAGTTCGCGGGGAGGGCCGATCCGCGGCCGGCGATGGTTTACTGCGATTTCGAGGATGTGCGGGGGTATGGCGCGGCGGTGGCGGCGGCGCGGGCGGCGGGGATGCCGATCGGTCTGGCGACGCTGCGGGTCGTCAAGCCGGGTGAGGACGGGCTGCTGAAGCAGGTGGGCGAATGCGGGCCGGACGCCATTGTCGTGCGCAATTTGTCGGCGGTCGCGTATTACCGCGAACATTTCCCCGCGATGGCGATGATCGGCGATCACACGCTGAATGTGGCCAACGATTTGTCGGCGGATTGGCTGCGGACGATGGGGCTGACTCGCGTCGTGCCGAGCCACGATCTCAATTGGTCGCAACTGACGGCGATGTTGGGGCGCATCGACCCGGCGATGTTCGAGCAGGTGATCCACCAGCACATGGCGATGTTCCACATGGAGCATTGCGTGTTCGCGGCGACGTTGTCATCGGGGCATGACCACCGCGATTGCGGGCGGCCGTGCGACCGGCATCGGGTGGAATTGCGCGACCGGGCCGGGCAGCCGCATCCGCTGGTTCCCGATGTGGGTTGTCGCAACACACTGTACAACGCCGCCGCCCAGTCGGCCGCGGAGTATCTGCCGCGGATGCGGGCGATGGGGCTGCGGCATTTCCGGGTGGAGTTGTTGCGGGAATCGGCCGATGAGACGCGGCGACTGCTGGGGCGTTACGCGGAGTTGATCTCGGGTCGTCAGGCGCCCGCCGCGGCGCTGCGCCATTTGCGGGTGATGAACCACATGGGCGTCACCCCCGGCACCTTGGATCATGAATGAACTGGTCGGTGCTCGGCGGTCGGTTGTCGGCGGTCGGCTGTGAGGGGTTCGCGGCAAGGGCGTCGTCCGGCTCTTGCGCGCCCATCGCCCAGCGTCCATCGCCCATCGTCCATCGCCTTCCGCCCAGCGCATTCCGCATTCCCCTTCGCCCACCGCCCTCCCCCCAGCGCCTTTCACCTTCCGCCTTCCGACCTCCGCCTTCCCTTGCGCCCAGATCCACCGCCCCCCTGTTCCTTTGACCTTTGAGCGGCCTCGGCCCTATAGTCTGTCGCCGCGCCCGCATGGAGACATGGCAATGAGGAGAGATGGACCGATGCCCCCGATGATGCAGTCGACCGACAAGGATCTCGATCAACTCGCCTCACTGTTTCGCCTGCTGGGCGACAGGACCCGACTGTCGCTGCTGCGGCTGTTGATCGGCGGCGAGCGGAACGTGACGAGCCTGTGCGTGGAACTCGACATTCCCCAGCCCACCGTGAGCCACCATCTGGGTCTGCTGCGGATGAACAACCTGGTGGTTGGACGGCGCCGGGGCAAGGAGATTTTTTACTCGCTCAACAGCGCGGCCCATTCCGCGAGCGGCGCCGCCCTGGAGTTGGCGGCGGGGGATTTCGTCGTCCATATCGAATCCCGCGATCAGGAAGTGGCGGAGTCGGCCGACTGATCGCCGCCGTCGAATCGCCTTCCGGTGAGGCGGATGAAGACATCTTCGAGCGTGGGCCGGCCAAGGGTGATCGACTCGACTTGGTTGGCCATGGCGGCGACCAGTTCCGACGCCGGGACGCCCCCGGGGGGGATCTCGATTCGCAGCGTGCGGTCGATGTGAACCGCGTCCAATCCCCATTGCGAGCGCAAGCGGTCGGCCCAGTGGTCGGGTTGGTCGGTGGTGAGGGTGAGAATCTCCAGGGGCAGTTCCGCCCGCAGCTCGGCGGGCGTTCCCAAGGCGATGCGTTGGCCGTGATGCAGGATCGCCAGCCGGTCGCAGCGTTCGGCCTCGTCCATGAGATGTGTGGTGAGCACGATGGTCGCGCCGGCGGCGCGGGCGTCGGTCAACCGGGTCCACAGTTCGGCGCGGGCGGCGGGGTCGAGGCCGGTGCTGGGTTCATCGAGGATGAGCAATTCGGGATCGGTGAGGAGGGCCTTGGCGAGTTCGACCTTGCGGCGCATGCCGCCGGAGAACGTGCCGACGCGCTCGCGCTGGCGTCCGGCGAGGCCGAAGCGGTCGAGTAGTTCGATGGCCTTGCGACGGGTGGGTTCGCCGCGCAGGCCGTACAGATGTCCGTGGTGGACGAGGTTTTCGATGGCCGTGAGCTGCTTGTCGAGGCCGGGGGCCTGGAAAACCACTCCGATGCCGCGGCGGATGGCGGCGCGGTCGGACGCCAAGTCCAGTCCCAGCATCCGCACGGTTCCGGCGGTGGGGGGGATCAGGGTGGAGAGGATGCGGAAGAGCGTGGTCTTGCCGGAACCGTTGGGACCGAGCAGTGCGAAAATCCCACCGGAGGGCACGGTGAGATCGAGGCGGTCGATCGCCACACGGGCGCCGTAGCGGTGGGTCAGGGCTTTGATGTCGATCATGGTGTCCATCGGCGCCGGCGCTCCATGGGTTCGCGGGGCGGGTATCGGACCTCCGCGGTTGGTTCTACAATACGCCGCGACGCGAGGTATTTCACCGTCCCCGGCCGGAGTCTGTCATGAACCGCGAACGTTTCGCCTGGATGCTGAGTGTGCTGCTGATCGCGGTGCTGGCCTTGGAACTGCCCGGTTCGTTCGCCGAGCGCGACGATGATTATTCATTCGTCAAGACGTTGGTGGACATCCACCGCCAGGTTTCCAACAACTATGTCGAGCCGGTGGACCAGTCCAAGCTGCGGCAGGCCGCCATCGACGGGATGCTGGGGCAGCTCGATCCGTTCACGATGTATGTTCCGCCGTCCGAGCGCGAGGAGTTCGACCAGATGCTCGACGGGTCGTTCAAGGGGGTGGGGATCCAGCTCAACCAGCTTGATGACGGTCGGGTCGAGATCGTGACCCCGATCGACGGCAGTCCGGCGGCCAAGGCGGGGATCCTGGCCGGTGACATCATCGTGCAGGTCGATGGCAAGCCCGTGGCGGGACTGCGACTGGCGGAGGTCATCGTGCGCATCAAGGGTCCTTTGGGAAGCCAGGTGGTGCTGCAGGTGCGGCATCTCGACGGGGAGATGCGGGACATATCGGTCACCCGCGAGGAGATCGTGGTCCCCACGCTCAAGGGATTCGACCGCAACGCCGACAATTCGTGGAATTACTGGGTTGTGCGCGATCCGGCCATCGGATATCTGCGCGTGACGCAGTTCACCGAAGACACGGCCGAGAACACGCGGCAGATCATCCAATCGTTGCTGGACGACGGCATGAAGGGCCTCATCCTCGACCTGCGCTTCAATCCCGGCGGGCGGCTGGAAGAGGCGGCGCGGATGGTCGATCTGTTCATCGCCTCCGGCAAGATCGTGACCACGCGGGGTCGCAATCGCCCGGAGGACACCAAAGTCGCCCACGCGCCGGGCACGCTGCGGCCGTTTCCATTGGTGGTGCTGGTCAATGAGCACTCCGCCAGCGCCGCCGAGATCGTGGCCGGGGCCTTGCTGGACAACGCCCGCGCCACCGTGATCGGGCAGCGCACCTATGGGAAGGGTTCGGTGCAGGAGGTCATTCCGCTGGATGGCGAGAGCGGGGAGTTGAAGCTCACCGTCGCCTACTGGTATCTGCCCAGCGGGCGACTCGTGCATCGCAAAAAAGACGCCGAGACGTGGGGCGTCGAGCCGCAGATCATCGTGCCGGTCGATCCGGCCGGTGAGAAGCGGATCCTCGAGCAGCGTTATGACATGGAGCTGTTCCATCGCCCCGCGACCCGGCCGGCCAGCGGGACGGCCACCGCGCCGACAACCCAGTCGGTCGATTCGCAGTTGAAGCAGGCGATCACGACCGTGGCCGGGCTGATCGTGTTGGAACGCCATGGGCCGAGTACCATGCCCACCACGCGATGAGATGACACCCCGTTTCGGAGACCCGACGATGAGCGATTGCCCCGCGTGGATTTTCCCCCTGCCGCGTCCCCACACCGGGCTGCTCGCGGGCAATGGCATCCTCGGCGCCATGGTTTGGGGCGCCGGCAATCAACTCAACATCACCCTCAATCACGCGGGCTTCTGGGACCACCGCGGCGCCCGGCGTTGGACGGCGAAGATGAATTACCCGGCCATTCGCGCCGCCCTCCAGGACGGTGACGCGAAAGCCATCGGCGAGATCTTCGCGCAGTCGGCGGCGCCCGGCGCCCTTGGCCGCACCACGCGTCTGCCCTTCGGGCGATTCGAGTTGATGCTGTCCGAAGACGCCACGCTGGAGAGCGGCGACATCGACTTCGCCACGGGGCGGATGTCGGTGAATGTGCATCGCGCCGGGCGGGTCGAAACCATCGCCATCGAGGGTTCGATGGCCGAGCCGGTTTTGCATGTCCAACTGTCCGATCCCTCATTATTGGTGGTGATCCGGCGCCACACCGCTTGGGAGGACCTCCGCCCGCAATTGGAAAAGGGCGGATACACCGCGCCGACCCCCATCGACGGCCCGAATACCTTCGGCTGGATCATGGTCCCGCCCGCCGACGACTCGCTGGCCGCGATCTGCCAACGCGACGGCGGCTCGCTGTGGATCGCGCTGGATTTGGCCGCGACGGCCGACGCCGCCCGCGCAGGGGCCGAGCGGACGCTCGCACGCCACCGCTCCGCCGGCGCCGAACGGTTTTTGACCGACGCGGCCGCGTGGTGGGCCGGCTATCGCGCCGATTTGCCGAAGGTCGAATTGCCCGATCCGAACGTCCAGTTCCTGCTGGATTACGGTCTATATAAGTTCGCCGGGTTGTCCAATCCCGCCGGGATCGCCGCGGGGTTGCAAGGCCCGTGGGTCGAGGAATACCAGATGCCGCCGTGGTCGGCCGATTACCATTTCAACATCAACGTGCAGATGTGTTACCAACCCGCGTATCAGGCCAATCGCACCGCCCACCTGAGACCGCTGTTCGACCTGGTGTGGTCCTGGCGGGACCAATTGCGGGAAAACGCCCACCATTTCGTGGGCATCGACGATGGGTTCATGCTGCCCCACGCCGTGGATGACCGATGCGGCATCGTCGATGCCTTCTGGACCGGAACCATCGACCACGCCTGCACCGCGTGGGTGGCCAAGATGATGTTCGACGCCTGGCTGTATGGCGGCGACGAGGGTTTCCTGCGCGACCGGGCGTATCCGTTCATGGTCGGCGCCATGCGGGTCTATGAGGAGATGCTCGAACGCGACGGCGACGGGTTCACCCTGCCGGTCGGCGTCAGCCCCGAATATCGGGACGACCGGATGAATGCCTGGGGAATCGACGCCAGTTTCCAGCTCGCGGCGATTCATTGGCTCGTCGAGGCGCTCCAACGCGCTGCCAAAGTATTGGGCGAGACGCCGCGTGCGATCTGGGGCGAAATCCAGCGCGGACTGCCCCGCGCGACCGTCGAAAAGATTCGCGGGCGCGACACGATCATGATGTGGAAGGGCACGGAACTGGAGGAAAGCCACCGGCACCACAGTTTCATAGCCGCCATCGCCCCCTTCGACGTGATCTCGATCGACGATCCCGCGTGGCACGACATCATTCGCGCGTCGATCGACCAATGGATTCACCGCGGCATGGGGCTATGGTCCGGCTGGTGCATGAGTTGGGCCGCCACGCTGCACGCCCATGTCGGGCACCGGGACATGCCGTCGGTGGTGCTGGAAATGTGGCGTCGCGTCTTCGTCAACGCCGGGCACGGCACCTTGCACGATCATGAGTTCCCCGGATTGACGCTCCTTGGCCCCGACGCCGACGCCGATCCGGCGAAAAAAAAGGAGATCATGCAGATGGACGCCGGCATGGGCGCCGCCGCCGCGATCCTCGACATGCTGGCTCACTGCCGTCGCGGCGTGGCCCACATCATGCCCGGCGTGCCGGCGGCGTGGCGGGAAGTCCGTTTCGCGCGCGTGGGCATCGAGGGCGGGTTCCTGGTTTCAGCCGAAAAATCCACCGGTCAACTGCGACGGGTGATGATCCACGCTCCCCGCGCCGGGGAATTGGCGCTATGCAATCCATTCCCCCGCCCCGGCGGCGAAGTGGTTCTGCATCGCGCAATGAACGCCGGCGACACGCTTGTGCTGGAAGCCGCGCCCTGATGGCCCCCCAGCCCAGCGCGACGTTTCCCATCGCGGGAACGTCCCGACCACATTCGCCCGCGACCTCCCTCCATTGATGTAGCGGGAAGGCGTCGCCCCCGCTGTTAAATCCACTCCCTTTGTGCAAGCAGCGGGGGCCGGGCGCATTCCCATGTCGCGTGGGCGCCCTCGCCCGCGTTCGCCGGCGCGACCGGCTCGGCCGGGGTTTGGTGGGTGTGAAACCCCCCGTTGCGCGACGTCAACCGGGGCTTATATTGTAAACGGCGGGGGCTAGGCGCCCCCGCGACGGGGGGAACAGCCGCAGGCATGAGGGGCTTACGCATAACAACGGGGGCGACGCACCCCCACGACATTAGAGCCTCACCCTTCGACGGCAACCTTGTGCATAACACCGAGGCACCTCGCCCCCGATCGTTTACGATTCGCCGCTCATTTCGTCGGCGGCGCCTTGCGCTCGGCGCCGGGGGCGAAGATGGGTTCGACCACCTTGCCGTCGATCCCCGACGGGATCGGCAGTCCCAACACCCATGCGGTCGTGGCGAACGTGTCGTAGGTCTCGACATTCAACTCACGGATCGTTGTCAGATCGAAATCCGCCCTCACGCCCGGCCCGACGGCGATCCACGGGATGTGACGGGCGCGAGCGTCATCGGGGCCGTGCCATTTGCCCGCGCCGCCGTGGTCGGCGGTGAGGATGATGAAGGTCTGGTCCAGCACCTTCGCCTCGGCCAAGGCGTCGAGCACCTGTCCGATGCCCTTGTCGGCGCCTTCGATGGCCTTCAATTGTTCGGGGGAACCCCAGCCACTGGCGTGCCCGACCGAGTCGCTCTCGGGGAAGTGGACCATCATCATCTCGGGCTTGTTCTCGCGGATCATTTTCACCGCGTTCGTGGCCACCTCGGCATTGGTGATGGTGTTGCCGCGCGGGGGGATGCTCATGAAATCCACCGTGCCCGGCTTGCAGAGGGTGGCGAACTTGCTCTTGCCGGCGACCAATCCCGTGGTGTACCCGCCCTGGTGGGCCAACTCGAAAATGGTGACGGCGTTGGGATAGACCTGTTCGGCCGGACCGTCATCGTTGAAGTGGATGCCGTGCTTCTCGGGGGTGACGCCGGTGACCATGCTGGTGTGCGATGGCAGGGTGATGGAGATGGGCGTGGTCCTGGCCCAGAAAGTGAACGACCCGGCGGTCATCAGGCGGCGCAGGTTGGGCATGTCGGCGCGCAACGCCATGTCGGGGCGGAGTCCGTCGATGGAGATGATGAGGGCGCGGGGCGCCATTCTCGGCCCGGGATCGGCATGGCAGGCCGGGACCGCCAGGAAAACCGCCGCCACCACGATCGCCAGAATCGCCATCGCAAGGATTCGCATGTGTTTCATGGTGTTATTTGTACCCGGCGTCGCGGGCGGAGGAAAGGAAGCGAATGGATTGTGAGCACGGTGGCGGGATTCTCGTGAAGGGGCGAGGGTTGCGATACAATCGGCGCCCGTGTCGCAATCCACCCGGCCACCTCGATCTTCGTCCCTTCGCCGCCACTGGCCGGCGGTGATGGCGCTGTCGCTTTCGTGGATTGCCGTCATCCTGGCGATGGCGCGGTTGATGGGGTCGCCGATCGGGTCGCCGACGGTGGCGGTCGCGGTGCTGGCGGCGTTGGGGGCGTGGGGGTGGCTGATGGGCCGACCGGGCGGGCGAGCGGCGCTGTCCAAGCGCATGCAACTGAGCAACACGCTGGTGCTCTTCGCGGCCGGGTTGTCCATCGCCCTTCGCCCGATCCCCAAGTCGCAGTCCGCCGGCCCGGCCGATCCGGCGTCCGAGGCGCGGTCCCAGCGCATCGAGCTGCGCCGGCAAATCGCCGATCTGTACGAATCCGGCGCCACCGAGGCCGAGCGCGAATCCCTGCGGCGGACCTACCTCGAGCGCGGGCGCGAGGACCTGCCGCATGTCGTCTGGTTGATCGCGCACGGCGGCCCGAGGACGCGCCGCGACATGATCGCCGTGGCCGCCGCCATCACCGGGTTGCCGCTGGAGGGCGGACCGGATCCGGTCTCCGACGCCGCGGCGCTGGCGGTCGTCGAACGGCTGGAGCGATACTTGGCGGCCGGCGCCGCGACTGCCCCAACCACCGAATCGCGCACCGCCCAGACCGCCGAATCGCGCACCGCATCGACCACCGAATCGCGCACCGCATCGACCACCCGACCCCAACCTTGACCCCATCCCGGAGAACGCCGACATGCACGATCCCCGCGTCCAAAAACTCGCCGATGTCCTCATTCATTACGCCTGCGCCGTCAAGCCCGGCGAAAACATTCTCATCGAGGCCATCGACGTGCCGCATGAGTTCACCAACGCCCTCATTCGCGCGGCCGCCGACGCCGGGGCGCGGCCATTGGCGATGCTCAAGAGCAACGCCATCAACCGCCAGTTGATGCGCGTGGGCACGCCCGAGCAGTGGGAGTTGATCGCCAAGGTCGAGAAGTTGCAGATGGAGAACGTGCAGTGTTACATCGGCGCGCGGGGGAGCTTCAACGTGTCGGAATTGTCCGATGTCCCCGCCGACCGCCAGAAACTGTATGAGAAGACGGTCTGGAAGACGGTCCACCACGACATTCGCGTGAAGAAGACGCGGTGGGTGGTGCTGCGCTGGCCGACGCCGAGCATGGCGCAGATGGCCGAGATGTCCACCGAGGAGTTCGAGGATTTTTATTTCAATGTCTGCACGCTGGACTATGCGAAGATGTCGCGGGCCATGGCGCCGCTGAAGGCGCTGATGGAGCGGACCGACCGGGTGCGTTTGCTTGGCCCGGGCGACACGGATTTGTCGTTTTCGATCAAGGGCATCCCCGCCATCCCGTGCGACGGACACCTCAACATCCCCGACGGCGAGGTCTTCACCGCGCCGGTGCGCGACAGCGTGAACGGCGTGATCCACTTCAACTGCCCCAGCATCTATCGCGGGACCACGCACACCGACATCCGGCTGGTGTTCCGCAATGGCAAGGTGGTGGAGGCCGCCAGCAGCGCCACCGACAAACTCAACGAGGTGCTCGACAGCGACGAGGGCGCCCGATATGTCGGCGAGTTCGCCATCGGCGTCAACCCGTATTGCACCCGCCCGATGAAGGACATCCTGTTCGACGAGAAAATCGCCGGCAGCATCCATTTCACCCCCGGCGCGTGCTACGACGAGGCGTCCAACGGCAACCAGTCCGACATTCACTGGGACATGGTTCTCCGTCAAGATCCGGCCGTCGGCGGAGGGGAGATCTGGTTCGACGACCGACTCGTCCGCAAGGACGGGCGATTCGTCGTGGCGGAGCTCGAGCCGCTGAATCCCGAGAATCTCAAATGAGCGGGTCCACGCCGACGGGGCGGTCAATTGATTGACGGAAAAGAGGGCGCGGCCAACGCGGTCCCGCGAAATGGTCGCAATACGGCACCGCCGCTTCGTAGCCGGTTTCGCTGCCGCTCCTCTCGATATCCCGCCCCGCACATCGTTCCATACCGTTCACCCCGTCCCCCGTCGCCCGTCCCCCGTCGCCCGGCGCGGAAACCCGCCCGGGCGATTATGATTCGCGGGCGACGAGCGCCCAACCCCCATGCAATCGCTCCCCATCGACACCCTCCTCCCGGCCATCGTCGCCTCGCTTCGCGACCGCCGCGCCCTCGTCCTCGTCGCCCAGCCGGGCGCCGGAAAAACCACTCGCGTGCCGCCGGCCATCCTCGCCGCCGGACTTTTGCCGCCCGACCACCCCAACCTCGTCATGCTCCAGCCGCGCCGGGTGGCCGCCCGGGCGGCGGCGATGCGCATCGCCGACGAACACGGCTGGACCGTCGGCCATGAGGTCGGCCATCATGTGCGTTTCGACCGCAAAATATCGGCCAACACCCGCCTCCGCGTCCTCACCGAAGGCATCCTCACCCGTCAACTGCTCGACGATCCCCTGCTCGACGGCGTCGGCTGCGTCATCCTCGATGAGTTCCACGAGCGCAACCTCAACACCGACCTGGCCATCGCCCTGCTCCGGGAGGTGCGCGAGGCTCGCCCGGACCTGCTCCTGGTCGTCATGAGCGCCACCCTCGACGCCGAGGCCGCCGCCCGGTTTTTGGGCGATTGCCCGATCCTGCGAAGCGATGGCCGGCTGTTTCCCGTCGCCGTCACGCACGCGGCCGCGCCGTCATCCGAGTCGATCTGGTCCCGCGCCGCCGCCGCATCCGCCGCCGCGTGGCGCGAGGGCGACGGCGATGTGCTGGCGTTCCTCCCCGGCGCCGACGAAATCCGCCGGACCCTCGGCGAGCTGTCGCGCCTCGTCCCCGACGCCATCGTCTTGCCGCTCTATGGGGCCTTGTCCGCCGAGGAGCAGATCCGCGCGATCCAACCCGGTTCCGACGCGCGCCGACGCATCATCGTCGCCACCAACATCGCCGAAACCTCCCTCACGATTCCCGGCGTGATGACCGTCATCGACGCGGGACTTGAGCGCATTCCCATGTTCGACCCCCGCCGCGGGCTCGATCGCCTCGACGTGTCCGACATTTCCAAGGCCTCCGCAATCCAGCGCGCCGGTCGGGCCGGGCGCGTCAAACCCGGCCGCTGCGTGCGGCTGTATACCGAAAAACAATTCCACGCCTTCGCCGACTTCCAATCGCCTGACATCCAACGCGTCGATCTCGCCCAGACGGTTCTGACCTTGCACGCCTGGGGCCGTCCCGATCCGCGAACCTTCCCGTGGTTCGACCCGCCTCCGATGCCCACCCTCGACGCCGCCGAACGGCTCCTGTCCATGCTGGGGGCGCTGACGACCGGCCCGTCGCCGCGACTCACCGCGATGGGCCGGCGCATGCTCGCCATCCCCGCGCATCCGCGTCTCGCGCGGCTGTTGCTGGCCGGCGAAGATGCGGGAATTGCCCGTCACGGCGCGACGCTGGCGGGATTATTGGCCGAGCGCGACATCTTTCCGCCGCAATGGACCGAACGAGGACGCATCGGCGATTCGCGGACCCAATCCGATTCGGACCTGCTGCTCCGCCTCGACGCCTTCGACGCCGCCGAGCGCGACGGCTTCCGCCCGAACGGCGATGGCATCGACATGATCGCCTGCCGACAGGTCGCCAAACTGCGCGAGGAGTTTCTCCGCGCGATCGCCCATCGCGTCGCCCCGGGCGGCGCCGCCCCCGCCCATCGCATCCTCGCCAGTCGCCCCGTCGCCAACCGCGACAGCGTCGATGGCGCCGATCCCGACGATGCCACGCTCCTCCGCCTTCCCCTGGCGGCCTATCCCGATCGCGTCTGCCGCCGGCGCGAAAACGATCCCGCCGCCGCCGCCATGGTCGGCGGCGGTGGGGTGCGATTGGCCGACGAATCCTCCGTTCACGACGCCGAGTTTTTCCTGGCCCTCGACGCCCGTCACGATCCCCGCAGCCCGCGCGGCGAGGCCACAGTTCGCATCGCCAGCGCCATCGAATCGGATTGGCTTCGACAAACCTTTCCCGACCTGATGCGCACCGAGATCGTTGCAACCTTCGACCCCGCCCTCGGGCGCGTCGTCGGCCTGCGCCGCGACTGGTTCGCGGATTTATTGATCGCCCAGCGCCCCGGCGTTGAGCCTCTCCCCGACGCCATCGCCGCGGCGCTTCGTCCGGCGCTTCTCGGACGCCTCCCCGGCGTCGATTGGCTCGCCGAGCTTCGCGTCCGCCTCACCTTCGCCGGGGGCGCGTTGCCCGACGACGCGGCGTTGGCCGACCAGTCACGCTTTGGCGCCCGTTCGTTGGAAGAGGCGCTGAAAAATATCCGTCACGCCGTCGACGCCGCCATTTCGTTCGAGTTGCGCCGTCGTCTCGACGACCTCGCACCCGAGGCCATCGCCGTCCCCACCGGCAACCGCATCCGCCTCGACTGGTCGAGCGCCACCCCCGCCGATCCCGCGCGCGGCCCGGTGTTGGCCGTGCGATTGCAGGAGCTCTTCGGCCTCCCCGATACCCCTACGGTGGGCCGGGGCATCCCGGTGATCCTCCACCTGCTGGGGCCCAATCACCGCCCCGTGCAAGTGACCGCCGACTTGGCGAGTTTCTGGAAAAACACCTACCCCCGGGTCCGCAAGGATCTCCGCGCCCGCTATCCCAAACACAGTTGGCCCGACGACCCCCTTGCCGCGCCGCCCCAAGCCAAGGGCGCCCGGCGCCGACCCGCCACCTGATCGCCCCGCGAAAAAAGATCGAAAAGTCCCATTGCACCGCACGCCGCGCCCCGTCCCCGGCACTTCCCCGATTCGCACCCTCTACTTCGCCGGTCCGTGCGTATCCGACGGGTCGGCGATGTTCTCGTGGTGCGCGGGCAGTCGGACGATGAACGTCGTGCCCTCGGGCGCGCTTTTCACCGCGATGGTCCCCTCGTGTTCCTCGACGATCTTCTTGGCCACCGCCAGCCCCAATCCCGTCCCGCGGTTGCCCTTGGTCGAGTGGAAAAGCTCGAACATGTGCCGCATCATCGACGATGGGATGCCCCCGCCGTTGTCGATCACCTCGATCACGCTTTGTCGCTCCCGCGGATCATAGCGCGCCACCACGCGCACCAGTCCCTTGTCCGGCTCCACCGCGTCCAGGGCATTGCTCAGCAGATTCATGATGACCTGGTGGATGCCGTCGGGATCCAGCGGCGTCGCCGGCTGGTCCGGTTCGACATCCGCCACCACCATCACATGCTTGCCGGCCGCGACATTGCCGACCAATTCGATGCAATCCTCGATGATCGACTTGATGTTCACCGGCTCCAGGAGCGGCTCGCGCTGCTTGCTGTAGGCCAGCAGATTCATTGTCAGGCCATATATCTTGTCGAGGTTGCGATCGACGATCCCCCATCCCTTCCTCGCCTGCGGCAGGTTGTCGGCCTTGAAGCCCATCTCCACCACGTCGGCCCCGCCGCGCAGGGCCTGCAGGATGTTCTTGATCGAATGCGACAGCGCCGCGGTCGTTTCCCCGATCGCCGCCATCCGCTCGCCCTGCAATGTCGCTTGATAGAGCTTGGCGTTCTGCATCGCCATTCCCGCCTGCAAGCCAATCGCCGTCAGCAGCCGCAATTGGTCCGGGCTATAGGTGTAGTTCCGCACCGAAGAGTCGATGTAGATGACCCCCATCGGCTCATCGCCCCCCTTTTCATCCAGCTTCCTGGCTTTGATCGGGGCGCACAGCGCCGAGCGGATCCCCAGATCGTGCACGCTCTTGCCCTTGCTGAACCGCCGATCCGCCATCGCATTGCTCGAAAGCACCCCCTCGCCGGTCGAGATCACGTGGTTGATGATCGTCCGCGAGGCGTGGATCTTCTCACCGCCCGCCGACTGCCGCGCCCCCGGCTCGCCGTGCGGGCGCGCCACCGTCTCATCGCGCGTCCGCACGATCTTCGGCACCAGCTGCCCGGTGGCGTCGTCCACGAGCAGGATGATCCCCCGGTCGGCCTTCACATGCTCGAACACCAGGTCCATCACCACCTCGAGCACCTGGTCGATGTTGAAACTGCTCCCCAATGTCGCGTTGAGCTGGTAGAGCAGCTTCAGATTGCTCATGGCCGCCGCCGCCGAGTCCGGCACCGCCATGACCATCGAATCGTCGTTCGACGCGACGGTGTGCATGATCGAGGCGTCCATTCCCGCCTCGGCCCCGGCCAGGTTCACATCGCCGCCGGCGCTGCTGCTGACCCCCGGCTGGGCGCCGAACACCAACAGCGACCGCCCCACGCGGATTTGATCCCCCGGCTTGAGCTGATGGCGCCGATCCACGCGCGTGCCGTTGACATAGGTGCCGTTTGACGACCCCATGTCATTGAGCACCCAGTTGCCGTTGAGGGGAACGAGCTCCGCGTGGCGCCGGCTGACGGTGGAATCGGTCAGCGGCAACTGCCGGCTGTCGCGCCCGACGAGCGTCGGATCATCCGGCAACTCGAAGCGTCTGCCCTTGTCGGGACCTTGTAAAACCAGAAGTGTGAGCACCGCGACAGATTAGCAGGCGAGCGACACGCATGAAAGCGTGCCGTCCCGACTCGGCCGGGGCGTCGCGCCCAATGCCATCAAACGGGCCGCCGTCTTCCGTCGCGTGGGCGATCCGCCCCCGCCCGGGATTCAGAGGCCTCACCGCACCAATCCCGGCATCACTTCCCGCATGAGGATGTTGTTGTAATTCAGCAGCGTCCCCTTCGCCCGCTCCAAGGCGGTGATGGCGACGTTGTAATTCACCAGCGCCTGGGATTCGGCCCGTTCGGCGTTCGCCAGATTCGCCTGCGTGTCCAGTTTCAACTGCACGAACGTCGGCGTCAGCGGTTCGGCCGCCTCCTCGCGCTGCTGGATCGCCAATAGTGAGTCGGCCGCCGCGAACCGCGCCTGGCGCGTCGCGCGCATCTCCTCCCAACTGGTTTGCACCTCGCGGAGGGCCGTTTTCACATCCAGCGCCACCTGCGACACCCGCGCGCCGTACGACCACACCGCCTGCTGCCGTTGCCGCAGCGACCGCCGGTAGGCCGCCCGCGCCGCACGGTTGCCGATGGGGATCTCGAACTGGATTCCCACCGTGTAGCTGAGGTAATCAAAGTCGTTTTGGTTCTTGAACGCCCCGCTGAAATTACCGTTCACCCCTTGGGCCGCGATCGACCCGACCAGGTCCAGCTTCGGCAGCAGGTTGTTCCTCGCCACGTCGATGATCGTGGTCGTCGAATCCACCCGCAATTGCTGCTGGCCCAGTTCGGGACGGTTCAGCATCGCCGTCGAGATCTGGTCCTGCAGATCGAACATCACCGGCTGCTCCAGCGGCGCCGACGCCGGCAGGATGGTCGCGAGGCTCGCGACGGGGTAGTCGGGGTCGTTCATCTGGCGCTTGAGTTGGTCCGACAAATCCCTGATCCGCGCCCGCGCCCGCACCAGGATCGCCCGGCGCGACTCCACCGAGGCGTTGGCCTGCGAGATCTGCACCCGCGTCACATCCTGCTTGCCGCGCTTGGACAAAATGTCGGCCGTGGAAATCGTCCGGCCCAACAATTCATCGTAAATGCGAACGTCGTTCTCCGCCGCCACCAACGCCCAATACGTCTGCTCGATCTCGGCGACCGTCTTTTCCAGTTGCAGCCGGAAATCCAGCAGGCTGATGCGCTGGTTGTTCCTCGACACCACGATCCTCGCCCGGTTCACCTCCGGCCCGAACTCACGCAACAGGGGCTGGCTGAGCTGCAGCATCAGCTCGCTCTCGTAGTACGGATCCTTGATTGTGCGGCGCGGATCGAGCTCGGTGCGGCTGGCCTGATAGGAAATCTGCGCCTGACCTCCCGTCACCAACTGCTGCTTGATCCCCGCCTGCCCGGTGTAACTCCGGTTGTCGTCGTAATAGGTGGGCACGGAGGTCGTGGCCCCGAATCGCTGGAAATACGTCCCGGCCGTCTGTTTGTCCTGGATGCTGGCGTTGGCGCCGGCGAAGAAAACCGGATCGAACTGCGCCTCGGCCTCGACCACCCGCGTCTCTTCGATCCCAGGACCGAAACTCGCCACCTTGATGTCATAGTTGTTCGCCACCGCGCGGTGGACGATCTCCTCCAACGCCAGACGCACGACGCCCCGGTCCAGTTCCCCGGTGGTCGTCGGCCCGGTGGTCGGGCGCGTCGCCGACTGGCCCAGCCAGGGGCTTTCCAAGGTCGTTGGCAGGGGCTTGGGGGTCGCAGTCTCCAGTCGCGGGGCCGCGTCGCGCTCGGGCGCGTGGAACGCCTGGGGACTGAACGGCGGCGGGGCGGGGGTGCAGGCGGCGGCGACAAGGCTCAGGAGGTAAATCCCGGTGCGACGTTTTGACATTCCCATGTTGTTCCTTCTTGGATTTCCGTGTGGTGCGGGGGCATTATAAGCCCGCGTGGGCATCACACAATCGCACCTCTGTTGAAATCGGACATTTATGACGGTCGCATCACTTATCCGGTCTCTTCCGATCTCCAAAAGCCGTGGCGATTCGGTTGCGGGGGTGGTAGATTGAAGCCATGGCCGACCCTCCCGATCCCGCCCCGGCGCCGCCCCCGCTGCGACAAATCGTCGAGGAGGTCGGACTTTACCCCGTCGAGGCCTTCGAGTTCGTCCAGTTGGGCCTCGGGCTGACCGTCCAACGCCTCCACGCCGAGCAGACCGACCCCGACGCCTCCCGACACATCAGCGGGCGCGAATTGTGCCTGGGCCTGCGCGATGTGGCCCACGAACGTTGGGGATACCTCGCGGGCGCAGTGCTCAAAAAGTGGAACATCACCCGCACCCTCGATTTCGGCAAAATCGTCTTCGCCATGGTCGAGCACGGCCTGCTCAGCAAGACCGACGAGGATTCCATCGAGGATTTCCGGCAGGTGTTCGACTTCCAAGAGACCTTCGAGCGCGACTACCGCATCGCGTCGGAGACGCCATGAAACGCCGTCCGCACAATCCCGACCCGATGGCGGCCTCTGAACCGTGGGCTCGTCCTGCGCTACGTCCCCGTCCCCGATGGGCGATGGGATTGGCCATCGCCCTGGCCCTGTGGATCGCGGGATTATTGGCCATGATCGCCGGTCGCTGAATCGTCCCGCCCGGTGGCGTTGCCAAATCGGTCAAAACCATTACGATTCGCGGCGCATCGACGATAAGCCGGCCAACCGAAGTCGTCGCGCGACACCGATCATGACCGAACTGGCACAAAACTCATCGCCCCAGCCGAGGTCATCGGCGCGGCCCGCCCCCGTGAGGAGCGTGTCCATCGTCATCCCCGTTTACAACGAGGGGGAGACCGTGCAAACCCTCGTGGGGCTCGTCGTCGCCGCGCCCCTCCCCGACGGCATGACCCGCGAGATCATCTGTGTCAACGACGCCTCGCGCGACGCCACCGCCGCCAGGCTCGACGAATTGCCCGCTCTTTTTCCGACCGTGTCCTTCCGCATCCAACACAAGCCCGTCAACCAAGGCAAGGGCGCCGCCCTCCGCGATGGGTTCCAACTCGCCACCGGCGATGTGGTCCTCATTCAGGATGCCGATCTCGAATATGACCCGTCCGATTACCGGAAATTGCTCGAACCCATCGTCCAAGACAAGGCCGACGTGGTTTTCGGCAGCCGGTTCATCGGCGAGCCGCACCGCGTGCTCTATTTCTGGCATACGGTCGGTAACAAGTTCCTCACCCTCTTCAGCAATGTCTTCACCAACCTGAACCTCACGGACATGGAGGTTTGCTACAAGGTCTTTCGACGCAGCGTGTTACAGAAGGTGACGATCCGCTGCGCCCGCTTCGGGTTCGAGCCGGAAATCACCGCCAAAATCGCCAAGATGCGCCCGCGATTGCGCATTTTCGAGGTCGGCGTGGCCTATTACGGGCGAAGCTACGAAGAGGGCAAGAAAATCACATGGAAAGATGGCCTGAAGGCGATCTTGACGATCATCCGGTTCCGATTCACCGATTGAGCGACGGCGCGCTGTTCGCAAACGCCGTGGCGACAATCACTTATCACAGCGCGGGAGCGCGATACCCCCATGGCCGACAGTCTCAAACGCATCTTGGTCACCGGCGGCGCCGGCTTTCTCGGATCCCACTTGTGCGACCGCCTGGTTGAGCAGGGCCACGATGTCATCTGCCTGGACAACTTCTTCACCAGCCAGAAGCACAACATCCTGCATCTTCTCGAAAAGCCCAATTTCGAGTTGATCCGTCACGATGTGATTCAGCCGATTTTCTTGGAGGTCGACGAAATCTACAACCTGGCGTGCCCGGCCTCCCCGCCGCACTACCAATACAACCCCGTCAAAACCATGAAGACCAGCGTGATGGGCGCGATCAACATGCTCGGGCTGGCCAAGCGCGTCCGCGCCAAGATTTTGCAAGCCTCCACCAGCGAGGTTTACGGGGAACCGGAGGTGCATCCGCAGGTCGAAACGTACTGGGGCAACGTCAACCCCATCGGCATCCGCTCGTGTTACGACGAGGGGAAGCGGGCCGCCGAAACGCTGTTTTTCGACTATCACAGACAGAACAAGGTCAACGTGCGGGTGCTGCGGATCTTCAACACCTACGGGCCGCGAATGCACCCCTATGACGGTCGAGTCGTCAGCAACTTCATCATCCAGGCATTGACCGGCAAGGATCTCACCCTGTACGGCGACGGCGAGCAGACGCGCTCGTTCTGTTTCGTCGAGGATCTCATCCGGGGCATGATGCTGTTGATGAACGGCCCGGACTCGTTCATCGGTCCGGTCAACGTCGGCAACCCCGGCGAGTTCACCATGCGGGAACTGGGCGAACTGGTGTTGGAACTGACCGGCTCGAAAGCCAAATTGGTCCATATGCCGCGTCCCAATGACGATCCCAGCCAGCGCAAGCCCGACATCACCGTGGCGAAGGCAAAACTGGGTTGGGAGCCGAAAATCGAGTTGCGCGAGGGATTGGAGAAGACCATCGCCTACTTCAAGTCCATCGACTTGCGGAACTTCCGCAAACCCACGGACCACACAGCGCACAAGTCGTCGGGACTTTAAGGCGGTAGGCGGAAGGAAAGTAGGCGGAGGGGAGGGAAGGGACATGTACTGCGGACGGGAGGACCGCCGCGCTCGCAAAGGGTTACTTTCCCCTCCGCCTACGTGCCGTCGGCCCAACGCCCACGCCCTACCGCCTTTTCATTCGCCTACCGCCTACCGCCTACCGCCTACTGTCTTCCGCCTACTGCCGGTTCCTTCTCCCTTGCTGCACTTGTGCTTCGGCGGGCGGTTCCGGGGCGGCGCTTTCGACCAATTGGATCGACGGATCGCTGGACAAGCCGCCCTTGTCCTTGAAGCGGATGTCGGGCAGTCGCACGACGGCTTGGCGCAATGCCTGGTCCCAGCGGGTGCGGATTTTCACCAGGTCGGGGTCTTCACCGCTGAATCGCCGGCGGCGGGTCACGTCCAACTCGTCGGTTGAGTAGACCAGCAGGTCGATCGGCGGGCCGACGGTGGCATTGGATCGCATGGTCGAATCCAGGGAAAGCAATGCGTATTTGCTGGCCTCCTCCAACGTCGTGGCGTCGAAGCGGATCCCCCGGTCGAGGATCGGGCGGCCATATTTGCTTTCGCCGATTTGCAGGTACGGCGAATCCTCCGTCGCCTGGAGCGGGTTGCCCTGGGGATAAATGAGGAACAGTCCCGGCGGGCGGCCCTTGATCTGCCCGCCGAGGAGGATGTGGACGTTGAAGGGGTAGTTGTCGCGTTCGAGGGCCTCGCGGTCGATGTCGGCGACGGCCCGCGTGTGGTTGCCGATCCCCCGCGCCGCCTCATACAGGCTGGCGGCGGTGGCCAGCCCCTCCCCGGCGTCGAAGTCGCGTTGCACGAGGGTCAAGACCGACTGGCTGAGGCTGAGGCTGCCGCTGACCAGCACGATGAACACCCGCTCGCCGGGATGGGTGAAGGTGAACATTTTGCGGCAGGTGTTCACCTGGTCATACCCGGCGTTGGTGCGGGAATCGGAGGCCAGAACCAGTCCGTTGCGGGTGAGGATGCCGAGGCAGTAGGTCATGGGGGAAGGTTGTAAGGGGTAGGTTGTAGGTTGCTAGTTGGGGAGGGAGTTGCGCG
>JBBSAF010000006.1:0-20619 GCA_038252525.1 Tepidisphaerales bacterium | reverse complement strand
GAGTCCCTCGACGATTGGCGAGTGTCGCTCGAGCACGCCATCGCCCAACAACCGGACCATCTCTCCGCCTATTCGCTCATCGTGGAAGACGGCACGAAGCTCGCGCGGCAGATCCGACGCGGCGACGTGGCGCAGCCCGACGAGGATCTGCTTGATGGTCTCGTTGGGACCGAGATGGGAATGGGCCGGCACCTCGATCCAGGTGGGGGAAACCGGTTTGCGGTTCTCATCGATGGCGTTGACCGCCAACTTGGTCCCGCCGACATCGACCCCGATGAACACCTTGCCATCATCACTGCCCATCGCGCCATCCACCTTTCGCTTGCGCGCCCGTCCGGGATCGTCGCCCCCACGGGGGCCGACCACGGGAGTTCCCGTCGAATCGCGTGGGGACGTTGTATCCAACGGCGAAGGGGTCGGCAAGCGGGGGTCCCGGACCGGCGCTGGGGAAATGGACGGCGACGCCGCGCCCGGCCCGCAGCGACTCCCTTGCCCGGAGGACATAGGTCGGCGCTGGCGGAAGGGAAGGCAAAGCAGCGCCCGGCCTCGAACCGATCGCCTTGGCCGGGGTCACACATCGGCGCTGGAGAAATGGAAGGCGACGCCCGCCTCGGCGGCGGCCGACAGGATCGTTTGGGCGGCGCGCAAATCCCTCAGGATCGGGTTGGGCTGCTTGAAGTCGTTGAGGTTGGACGAGACGTACTCGAAGAGCGCCGCGATCGTCTTGAGGGCGTCGGCCGGGGGGAACCAGCGCTCGGGGGGGAGTCGCATCTTGGAGGGGTCGAAGCCCTCGTCGATCATCTGTTGCCGCAGCTTCTCCTGATCCTCGGAAAGAAATGACGACAACGTGGCCACGTCCTTGCGCCGGGCGACGGATGCCAGCCGGTCGGATTCGCGGGCCAACGCCCGGCCGGGGGTTTTGACATAGGTCTTCATCGCCGCGGCGTCGGAGAGGGGTTGTTGCAACGTCACAACGAATGACAGGGCCATGGTCGAGTCCTCCGGGTCGGGTGGAATGCTATCGGGCGAGGCCATGGAACCGCGATCCGGCGCCGGGCGATTCCTCGGGGATTTCGATGTCGTGGCCGTCGGCCACTTGATGGTGGACGGCGCGCCATTGGCGGAGGAAACGTCCGAGGGCGAAGAACTCGAACGCCTCGGTGCGGGCCCTGTCGGTGATGGACCATTGCAGGGAATGATCCTCGCGGATCTCGAGGATGCGTTGGGCCAAGGCGCGGGGGGTGGGTTGGCGCACCAACAATGCGGTGTGGCGGTCCTCGATCAATTCCGCGATGGCGGGGGAGACCGTCGAGACGATCGGCAATCCTGCGGCCATCGCCTGGGCGAGGAAGAGGGTGGGAACCGGGGCGTTGGCGGTGACGACGATCGCGTCGGCCGCGGGGAACAGCTCGTCGAACTCGATGGCCCGGCCAAGCGTTTTCTCGGCGCGACGCGTCACGCCGGGCTGCTCCATGGTGGCGGCCATGCGGTCGAGGGCGTCGCCCAGCGGGCCGCGCCCCCACATCAACAGTTTGTGGCGATCATCCATGACATTGAGGATTCCGACGGTCCAGAGTGCCAGGGCGTGGTTGGCCGGGTCGGTCGATTCCCCGACGGTCAGAAGCACGACATCCCCGTCGGCGAAGCCGAGTTCGCGGCGCAGCTCGATACCGCGTCGCGTCTTGATGCGGGAAAAATCGACGCCCGGACGGATCAAATGGCAATGATCGGGGTGGATGCCGCGCGACAGGAGCAGTCGTTGGGAGGTCGCCGTCGAACAGACCGCCTCGATGCCCCGGCGGGTTTGCGCCGACGACAGCCAGCGGACTTCGGCGGGGGTGGGATCCGCCGAAACCGCGTGGACGATCGGAAGGCCGGTGAAGGTGGCGACGGCCAAGGCCCGCGGCGACCAGGTGTGGACGAGGTCGAAGTCCCGCAGGTCGCGCCGAATCGACCTCCAGGAGGAGAGGGTTTTGGCCCATGCGCCGTCCGGGCCGATCGAGCGGACAACCTGTGTGTCGCCCGGCGCCGCGGATCGGGTGAGGTCGCCCAGGGCGCGGGCGGGTGCGGCGCCGAGGTGGTCGTCGATCAGATGGAGGATTCGGGCCACGTGCGGTACGGTAATCGAAAGCGTCGGGTCCGCAACCCGGCGCGAGGGGGGGCGGTTGTGGCGCCGCCGTTGCAAGACCGTCCGCAGAAGATTTCCATGCAAACGCTGATCGACTATCTGAGGCATCCGCACTGGCGCCGGCAACAGCTGTGGCGTCGGGCGATCTGGCGCACGATGGCGCGGCTGGGGCTGACCGGGCTGCACGGGCTTCCGCTGAATCGTCGCTGGATCGACATCCAGCGCCGTTCGATGCCGCTGCGCGGGCTGGATCCGGCGATGGAGGGGTTCCGCATCGTCCAATTGTCCGATCTGCATTACAGCCCGGTGGTGGGACGACGATATTTGTTCCACTTCATGCGGTTCGTCAATGAACTGAAGCCGGATTTGGTGGTCGTGACCGGCGACCTCATCACCGGCGGGTATCGTTTCGCCCATCAGGTCGCGGTGATCCTGTCGCATCTCAAAGCGCCCCAGGGGGTCATTTGCACGATGGGCAACCACGACTACAGCGTGTACGGCAAGAACCATTCGACCGAGGGCGCGCGACGGGCCGACTATCTGGAGAAATGCCTCGTCCAGCGCGGGCTGAGGGTGTTGCGGAATCAAACCGCCCGCGTGCAACCCGAAGGCGTCGCCACGCCACTGGCGATGGTGGGGCTGGATGATGAATGGTCGGGACACATCGACCCCGACGCGGCGTTCGCGGGGGTGGATCCGGCGCTGCCGATCATCTGCCTGAACCACAATCCGGCCAACGCGCTGGAACTGCTGGCGTACCCGTGGCAATGGATGCTCAGCGGGCACACCCACGGTCGCCAGGTGGCCACCAGCCGGTTCGGGCGGCGGTTTTATCCGCATCGCTATCGGCACTACACCCACGGGCACTATCGCGTGGGCGGGCGCGATCTTTATGTCAATCGCGGGCTGTCGTATGGGCAGCGGATACTGGACTGGAACCGCCCGGAGGTGACGGTGTTCCGGCTGAAACGCATCGAGGGGTGACGGCGGCGGGCTGGGCGGGGCGCGGGGCGGCCGAAGTGCGATTTCGATCCATCCCCAACCCCTTCGCGCCGGGGGGTCGCGGCGGTATGGTGGGCGCTTCGGCGTCGAATCGCATCGGCGCCGGGTGGATTGCAACGACCGAAGGGAAGCACACGCATGGCCAAGGCAAGGGCGATCGTCAAGCGGCGAAAGGCCGTCCGCAACATCCGCAAGATCACCAAGACGATGCAGATGATCGCGACGGCGAAGTTCCAAAAGGCTCTCCGCCGCGCGGTGGGCACCAAGCCCTATTCGACCAAGGTGCGCGAACTGGTGCGGGAATTGGCCGCCAGCGTCGGCAATGTCGATCACCCGCTGCTTCGCCGGCCCGACGCCGACGACCGGACCCACCGCATCGCGCTGGTGGTCATCACCTCCAACCGGGGACTGGCCGGGGCGTACAACGGCAGTGTGCTTCGGGCTTCGCTGGTATTCATTCGCCAACAGGAAGCCGCCGGCAAGACCGTCGATCTGTATGTCGCCGGAAAGAAGGGGATTTCGTATTTCAACTTCCAGAAGCGCGCGATCGCCGAGCGGCTCGAGGTCACCGACCCGCCGCGATACGAGGAGGTCGGTCGGTTGGGGGATCGGTTCATCGCCGAGTTCACCGCCGGCAAGATCGACGCGGTGCATGTGGCGTACACGAACTTCATCAGCGCCGGCGTTCAGAAGGCCGAGGTCACGACGCTGCTGCCCTTGGCGGGGGTCAAGGAGGCGGCGGACCATTTGGCCCGGCAGTCGGCCGAAACGATGTCGGCGGCGCGGAAGATGGACCTCGCCGGACCGACCGGGGCGACGACGGTGGCGGCGCACGAGGCCCGCGGCGGCTCGGGGAGGTCGGTCGAGGCCGACGAGCATCAATACGATCTCAAGACCCAATACGACTTTTCGCCGGCGCCGCGGGAGCTGTTGAATGAACTCTTGCCCTTGACGCTGAAGACGGCCTTGTTCCAGTGCTTCCTGGACGCCACCACCAGCGAGAACGTCGCCCGCATGGTGGCGATGAAGAGCGCCACCGACAACGCCGACAAGATGGTCAAGAGCCTGACCATGCAATACAACCGGGCACGCCAGAGCCAAATCACCACGGAATTGTCGGAGATCATGGGCGGCGTGGAGGCGATGGGAGGGTGAGGGGCGGTTGGCAGTTGTCAGTTGGCAGTTGGCAATGGGCGGAAGAGAAGTAGGCAGTAGGCGGGAGGGAAGTAGGCGGAACGGACAAAAACCGCATTTCCTCTGCACTCGCAACCCACAACGCGCAACTCACAACTCGGGCCGTTCCGAAGGGGTACGTGGGTCTTCGCGGGGAGGTCCATCGCTCCCCGACGGTCGCGGCCCGTTGAAGGCCATCGCCGCGGGTTCGGGAATCATCACCCCCGGCATTGGGCGGGATGGAATCGCCTTGCGGCGACTGCGGCGATCGCGGCGATTGGATGCGGAGGAACCATGGCGGATTTCCAGGTTGTAAGCCCGTTCCAGCCGCAGGGGGATCAGCCGCAGGCCATCGACCGGCTGGTCGCGGGAGTGCGGGCCGGGCAAAAGTTCCAAACCTTGATGGGCGTCACCGGGTCGGGCAAGACCTTCACCATGGCCCACGCCGTCGCCCGGCTCAACCGCCCGACGCTGGTCATCAGCCACAACAAAACCTTGGCCGCCCAGCTCTATGAGGAGTTCAAGGAGCTTTTCCCCCACAACGCGGTGGGGTATTTCGTCAGCTATTACGACTATTACCAGCCCGAAGCCTACATCCCCCAGCGCGACATCTACATCGAGAAGGATGCCAGCCGCAATGACGACCTCGACCGTCTGCGGCTGGCGGCCACCAGCAATCTGGTGAGCCGGCGCGATGTGTTGCTGGTGGCCAGCGTGTCGTGCATCTTCGGCCTGGGTTCGCCGGTGGATTACGCCTCTTCGGTGCTGCCGCTGCGGGTGGGGGAGCCGACCGACCGCGACGAAATGCTGCGGAAATTGGTGGACCTGCAATACGCCCGCAACGACATCGACTTCAAGCGCGGCACGTTCCGCGTCCGCGGCGACGTGGTCGAGCTGCACCCCTCCTACGAGGAGTTCGCCTTCCGCATCGAGTTCTTCGGCGACGAGATCACCTCGCTGGACACCATCAACCCGCTGACCGGCGAGCTCTTGAAGAGCGATTCGCAGGTGTTCATCTACCCGGCGGTGCACCATGTGGTGCCCGAGGAGAAGATCGCCGAGGGCGTCGCGGGGATTCGCGCCGAGCTCGATGCCCAAGTCGAATATTTCCGGTCGCAGGCCAAATTGCTCGAGGCCCAGCGCCTGCTCGCCCGCACGAAATACGACCTGGAGATGATCGAAGAGGTGGGGTACTGCTCGGGGATCGAGAATTACAGCCGCCACCTCGATGGCCGAAAGCCCGGCGAAAAGCCTTACACGCTGATCGACTATTTCCCCAAGGACTTTTTGCTCATCATCGACGAGTCGCACGTCACCATCCCGCAGGTGCGGGCGATGTACAATGGCGACCGCCAGCGCAAGCTCGTGCTGGTGGACCACGGGTTCCGCCTGCCCAGCGCCCTGGACAACCGCCCGCTGACGTTCGAGGAGTTCGAGGGGATGATGAACCAGACGGTGTTCGTCACCGCCACGCCGGCGAAGTACGAATTGGAGAAGACCGCCGGCGAGGTCGTCGAGCAGGTCATCCGCCCCACCGGGCTGGTCGATCCCGAAATCGATGTGCACCCGGCCCAGGGACAGGTGCCACATCTGCTCGAACAAATCCGCCTTGTGACCGCGCGCGGCGAGCGCGTGTTGGTCACCACACTCACCAAGCGGCTGGCCGAGGATCTGGCGGCGTACATCCAGGAGGCGGGGTTCAAAGGTCGCTACCTGCACAGCGAAATCCAGACGATCGAGCGCGTCGAGATCCTGCGGGAACTGCGACAAGGTGAATACGACGTGCTGGTGGGCGTCAACCTGCTGCGCGAGGGGTTGGACCTGCCGGAGGTGTCGCTGGTGGCGATCCTCGACGCCGACAAGGCGGGGTTTTTACGGTCGGAAACATCGCTCATCCAGATGATCGGCCGCGCCGCCCGCAACGTGAACGCGCGGGTCATCCTGTACGCCGACGCGACGACCCCGGCCATGCAGCGGGCGATGGACGAGTCGGCCCGGCGCCGCACGATTCAGGTCGAGTACAACACCGAGCATGGCATCACGCCGCAAACGATCGTCAAGTCGATCCGGGCGGGCATCGAGTCGGAGGTGAAGGCCCGTCGGACGGTGCAGGAGGCGATCCACGCCAACGACGATCAGCTCGATCAGACGGAACTGGTGAAGTTGCTGGAGGAGGAGATGCTCGACGCCGCCCGCAACCTCGAGTTCGAGCGGGCGGCCCAGTTGCGCGACAAGATCAACGACCTCCGCGGCGCCCCCACGATCACCACCGCCAACGGACCCGCCCCGGCCGAGGACGGTCCATCCGATCGCATCTGGCAACCCAAAAGCAAGGGCCGGGGAAATCGCCGTCCGGCGAAGTAGCCGTCCGGCGCGGTAGCCGTCGGGCGAACTGGCCATCGACGGGGCGGATCCGAACGCTCCGCGCGCCGGGCCGGGGATCGGGCGAATGGGGCGCCTTGGCTCATCGGAGGCGCGCGACGATCACTTCATCGCCCATGGGGCGAAGATGAACGTCGCGCCGATGGCCATGAACGCGAACCCGACGATCACATTCCATCCCATCGGCTCCTTGAGATACCACGCGGCGAAGACCACGAAGATCGTCAACGTGATGATCTCCTGGATCGTCTTGAGCTGCGCCCCCGACAACCCCGCGTTGTATCCGATGCGGTTGGCCGGAACTTGGAAGCAGTATTCGAAAAACGCGATCGCCCAGCTGACCACCACGGCGATCCACAAGGTGGTCTGACGATGCCGCAGGTGGCCATACCACGCGAAAGTCATGAAGAGATTCGAGACGATGAGCAATGCGATGGTCCAAATCATGATGGCGCCTCCGGCGATACGGGCGATCGCCGGTTCCCCCCTCGTTTTGTTGCTTCGTCCCGTGGCGATCCCTCGCGCCCGGCATTGGCCAGCACCGCGCCCGCCCCCAGCAGAAGCGCCACCTCCCCGGCATAAATCATCATCGACCGTCCGTGCGCCGCCCGGAACTCAGCACCTTTGGTCCGTCCCTCAACCTGCAACCGATGGATCGTCGGCGTGATCCAAAGCGGGTTGACCACCGCGCCCGCCCCCGCCAGCGCCAGCAGCATCCACACCGCGACGGGTCCGCGCGACGGCCGCGACGACACCCAACCGGTCGCGCCGATGACCGCCGCCCCGGCGATCCACAGTTGGTAGCGCTCGAAGGCCGCGAAGAGGATCGGGTTGGCCGCCGCGCCGACATCGTGGCCGGCGCGGAACATCGCGGTGGCGACCACGAACACCGCCATCAGACCGCCGAACCACAGTCCCCACGCCAGAATCACCCACGTCCGAAGGATCGCCCGCATGGTCCTCACCTTTCCCGCACGTTCGACCCCGGCCGACCGTCGGTCCAATCCAGCGAAATGCCCGCTTGCCCGGCGACGAGTTTGATGAGCGTGTCGCCGATCGCCGGGCGTCGCCAGCCTTGCATGAGCCGGTGCGAATCGACATCCCCCCCGCCACTCAGCAGCCGCCAGAACTCAGCCATGTCCTGGCGCCCGCCGACCACGGCCGGATCGACACCCTGCCCGGCGCACAGCGCTTGGGCGGTCGCCCACAGGGCGTCGGCGTTGAACCGTTCAACGGGGTTTTCCTCGATGTGTCGAGGCTCGGGCAGATCGTCGGCCGGATGAGCCAATCCCCGCGCGATGGCGTCGAGGATCGCCTGACCATGTTGCGATTCGACGGGGCGCGGCAGCCCCCGGACCATCCGCAACTTTTCGATGTTTTTCGCCGGCGAACGCGACAGGTCCACCAGCACCTCATCCTTGACGAACGCCCGCGGCGGCTGGTCGGCCAACCGGGCGCCGGTGTCGCGCCAGATGACCAGTTCGCGCAGGATCGCCAGCCCCTTGGGGTGCAGCGAACCCGATCCGCGAACGCGGTTCACCTGGGTGTCGGGGTTGAACCGGTATTGGTCCGGCTCGCACAGGGCATCGCATTCGGCGACGGCCCAATCGCCGTGCCCGGCATTGTCCAGTCGCTCACCGAGGATCGACCGCACCGCCGGCAGGTAGCGCACATCGTCGGCGGCGTATCGCAATTGGCTCGCCGAGAGCGGGCGCTGATCCCAATGGGTGAAGGTCAGCCCCTTGCCCAGTTTGACATCGAGCAGCTCCAGAACCAGTTTCGACAGCGACACCGGATACGCCATTCCGACAAACCCCGCGACAATCTGGGTGTCGAAAACGTGGGCCGCCGGTCGGTCCAAATGTCGCACCACCGGCTCGATGTCCTGCTGGCCGGCGTGGACGACCTTTTCGACGGTCGGGTCGGCGATCAGTTCCCAGAAGGGCGCCAGGTCCAGCCCGGCCAGCGGGTCGATCAGCGCAACTTGTTGGCTGGAAGCGACTTGGATCACACAGAGTTTGGGAATGTAGGTCAATTCCCCGATGAACTCGCTGTCATAGGCGAATGAGCCGGATTGCCGGAGATGATCCAACAGTTCGGCCAATTCACCTTTGGATGCGATCAATTTCGGGCTGTTTCGCGGCACCAAGGGCAGGTTGGGCAATGGACCGGCTTGCTGTTCGGCGCCTTGGTCGTGGGCATCGGCGTGAGCTTTGTCGCGGTGACGGGTGCGAAAATCCGCATGGGGACGGTTGGAATGGGGTTTGGCCATGGGTGGGGGACATGATACGGGCGCCGGGGGATTTTCGCACCCGGACGGCGAGAGCAACGTTGGATTCGCACAAGACGTTGGTCCCGCGCGGTTTAGGAAGGCGATGCGTCAAGGCGCCGCGGGGATTTGGTCGATGTCATTGGCATCGTGTTTGCCGATCATTCATTCATGCGGACCAATGTGTATCAAGGCCCGAGCGAACCCGAGGTTCCTTCGGCGCACGTTCTGATCGTCGAGGACGAAGCCATCGCGCGTCGGGCACTGGCCCGGTTGCTGCGATCCAGCGGTTACTTGGCCACCATGGCGGCCTCGGGCGAGGAGGCGTTGCAGCGATTGGCCGACCACGACGAGACGACGGTGGCGGTGGTGGATTTGGATCTGCCGGGGATGAACGGGCTGGAGTTCATCGCTCGGATGCGATGCACCCATCCCCGCGTGGCGCCGATTCTGGTGACGGCCACGGGGACCGACCGGCTGGCGATGTTCCTGTCGTCGCATCCGGTGGACTACCTGCGAAAGCCTTTCGACTACGCCCATTTGCTCCATCTCATTTCCCACGCCCAACAAGCCGGCTGACGCATCGGAGACCGGGGGAGCCAAGGGGACGGCAGGGGGCAACGACCGGGACCGGCTTCTGCGCCATTTGCGACGATGCAACCGAAGGGCACACGGACGCCGTGGCGCCCGGCCCAGGGTTGTGCTTCGCTGACTTCCTACCCTTCCCCATCCGCCACGCGGGGGCGTCGGGGCATCGTTGTTATGCACATCTCATATGCAAGCAACGGGGACCGGGCTTATTCCCACGTCGCGGGGGCGCCCTCGCCTCGTTGTTATAGACAAGTTCGTCGCCGCCGCCGGCAGTCCCTTGTCGCGGAGCCGCCTCGGCTCCGTCCAAGACGACATCACCGGGCGAAGGCGGGTTTGGAGGTCGTGAAAACCGCCGTTGAGCGCCGTCGTGAGCGGCTTGAATTGGAAAAACAGGGGCGAGGCGCCTTGTTGTTATACATAAGTCGTCTCCCGGTTTAACGTACGCTCCTGCCAAGAGATATGTGGCATACCCGCCCTCGGCTGTGTCTCCCGTTGACACGCCAGCCTCCATTCACTCAGCCGGGGGCGGCTGAGCTACATGAATCGGGGGGACGATGGCCGAGATGTGTATATACTGCTCGCTGGCTAGATTGAGACAATTCGCTTGGGTAAACACGCGATGCGACGCATGTTCCGAGCCATTGCGAATGTCTCATGGAAGGCCGCGATGCGTACAACAACGGTGGCGAGGCGCCCCCGCGACGTGGAAACGACGGCGGTTGGCCGGTGACTTATGGATGACAACGAGGCGCCGGCGCCCCCTTGTCCCCTGCCACTTCCCGGTATGGCGACAGCCCCCATGTGGCACGCAGGCGCGTCTTCGCCCCGGGCGAGGCTGCGCGGCGGGTGGCGGTTTCCCACGGCTTGCCTTCACAGAATGGAGAGGGCCAGGTCGGTGGAGAGGCCGAAGACGAAGCTCTCGTCGCCGGAATCCCAGACGCCGGAGCCATTTTTGTCCAGTGCGAAGACGCTGCCGCGTCGGATGCCGATGTCGGCTCGTCCGTCGCGGTTGAAGTCGCCGACGACGGGTTGGTCGGTGGCGAGGCCGAAACCGGTGGCTCGGTCGCCGGCGTCCCAGACGCGCGAGCCGTTCATGTCGAGGGCGAAGATGGCGTTGTGGACGATGCCGATCTCGGTCTTGCCGTCGGCATTCCAATCCCCGGCGATGGGTTTGTCGCCGGCGACGCCGAACCAGAAGGGGGCGTCGGCGGCGTTCCACGAGCGCGAGCCGTCGGAGTCGAGGGCGAACAGGGCGCCGTGGTGGATGCCGATGTCGTCCCGGCCGTCGCCGTTCCAGTCGCCGATGATGGGGTCGTCGCCGGCCAGCCCGTAGGGAATGGCGGCGTCGCCGGCGTCCCAGGCGCCCGAGCCGTTGGCGTCGAGATAGAAGATGCCGTCGCGGTAGACGCCGGCGTCGAGGATGCCGTCGGCATTCCAATCGCCGACGACGGGCTTGTCGGTGGCCCAGCCGAAGGAGAAGGGGGTGTCGGCGGCGTCGAGTTGGTGATTGGCGTTGGAATCGAGGTAGAAACGTCCGCCGCGGACGACGCCGACATCGGCGCCGCCGGGGGTGAAGTCGCGTTTGACGTTTTGTCCGGCGAGGGTGACGACGCGCTGGAGGCGGTTGATGGCGCCGCCGGTGGCGGTGACGCGGTAGCGTCCGTTGGGCAGGGCGAGGCTATAGCCGCCGGAGGCCCAGGTGGTCGTGGTGAAGGTGGCGCCGGTGGAGAGGTTTTTGGCCGAGACCGCAACGCCGCCGAGGCCCTCGCCGACGGTGTAGAACTTGTCGCGGGTGATGGCATCGGTGTAGGCGACGCCGGTGAGGAAGTTGTTGCCGGCGGAATAGGCGAACTCCTCGGAGACCATCACCGACTTGTAGGTGTAGCCGTTGGTGGTGAAATTGCCGGATTCAATGCCGGTTCCGACCTCCTTGTAGTTGGCATACAGCATGTTGGTGCGGTGCCCGCGTCCGGTGATGCCGGTGTCGACGAACAATTGCTGGTGGAGGTGGGCGGTGGTGGGCGTGGGTGCGGGCGCGGCGCCGGTGGTGCCGGTCCAGGCGATGTTCTCCCCGGAGCCGCCGGGGGGGATGACGGTGTAACCGGCCGCGGCGATGCGCGAACTCGGCGTGCCGTCGCCGATGCCGTCGTGATCGAATTGGTCGACGGCGAGCATGTATTGGCTATGGGCGGCGGCGCCGTCGTTGAGGTAGGGATTGATCGCCAAAGGCTGCTTGGCGGCGGTCGAGATCGTGCCTGCGGCGAGACCCTCGTCGAGGTCGATGCCGAAGAGGGCGGCCTCGGCGACGGGGTTGGCGCGGGCACGATTGATGAGCTCGACAAGGTATTGCTCGTCATTGCTCGGCGCGACGGCGCTGAGCAACCGACGGGCCTCGAGGGATTCCAGCAGGCAGCGGATCATGGGGAAGGCTCCTTGAACGAAAAGGGAGGTTGGGCATCATGATATCGACACAATAGGCGGAGGGGGGCCAAAAAGGGGGGGATTGCGAGTTGTGCGTTGTGGGTTGTGAGTTGCGGGTGAGGAGGGGCGGTCCCTTTTTTTTACTCCGCCAACTTTCTTTCCGCCTACCGCCTACTTTGGCTTACGGGTTGTGGGTTGTGAGTGCGGAGGGGCGGTCCCTTGTTTTTTCTCCGCCTACTTTCCTTCCGCCTACCGCCTACTTTGGCTTACGGGTTGCGGGTTGAGAGTGCGGAGGGGTGGCCCCTTGGTTCTCATCCGCCTACTGTCCTTCCGCCTACCGCCTACTTTGGCTTGCGGGTTGTGGACGGTTCGGGTACCCGCGGGGGAGGCGGGAGGACGCGGGCGAACAGGGAAACGCGGGTTGCATCTGGACTGTCCGCCCCTCGGGCGGGGTCGGTCCAGGCCAAGCGACGTTTGTTGGCGAATCGCGATTTGAAGGTTTTGACAAGCCGATTCCACCGCGTCGCATCGCCTCCATGGGCATTTCCGGTACAATCATCGGGTCATGCAAGACTCCAGCCACTGTGTCAACCAACTCGGCGAGAATGCCCGTCGGGCCTCGCGGCAACTGGCCACCCTTTCCGGCGCGGCGCGGTCCCAGGCCTTGTGCGGGATGGCTCGGGCCATCCGCGACAAGAAACCGCAACTGCTCGAGGCCAACGCGGCCGATGTGTCGGCCGCCGCCGAATCCGGCTTGGCCGCCGCGCTGGTCGAGCGGTTGAAGCTGAACGACAAGCGGATCGTCGCGATGGCGGAGGGGGTCGAGCAGATCGCGGCCCAGGTGGATCCGGTCGGGCAAATCATCGAGGGATACGTCCGTCCCAATGGGTTGCGCATCCAGAAGACGCGATGTCCCATCGGGGTGGTGCTGTTTTTCTATGAAAGCCGCCCGAACGTCACGTCCGACGCGGCGGCGCTCTGTCTCAAGAGCGGCAACGCGGTCATCCTGCGCGGGGGCAAGGAGGCGCTGCACACCAACCGTGCCATCGCCGCGATCATTGCCGATGCCCTGGGCGCCGCGGGCATCGACCCCGGCGCGGTGCAGCTGGTGGGGTCCACCGACCGGGCGCTGGTGCCGGCGCTGCTGAAGCTCGACAAATACATCGACTTGGTGATCCCGCGCGGGGGCGAATCGCTCATCCGCGCCGTCGTGGCCGACTCGACGATCCCGGTGCTGAAACATTTCACGGGGAACTGCCACATTTACATCGACGCCTCGGCCGCAGCGATGGCCGAACAGGTTAGGGCGGTGTGCGTCAACGCCAAGACGAGCTATCCCGGCGGCGCGGTATGCAACGCCGTCGAACATTTGCTGTTCCATGCAGATGTGGCCAATGCGCTGTTGCCGGATGTTTGCGCCGCATTGGCCGAAAAGGGCGTGGAGATCCGCGGGGACGCTCGCGCCCGCGCCTTGTACCGCGCGGCCAAGCCGGCCGACGATGCCGACTGGGACACCGAATACCTGTCGTTCATCGTCGGCGTGAAGGTGGTCGATTCGCTCGACGAGGCGGTCGATCACATCAACGATCACGGCTCGCACCACACCGATGGCATCCTGGCAGCCGACATCGGCGCCATCGACCGCTTCGTCACCGCGGTGGATTCGGCGAGCGTGATGGTGAACGCCTCGACGCGGTTCGCCGACGGTGGGGAATACGGGTTGGGCGCGGAGATCGGCATCAGCACCGACAAGCTCCATGCCCGCGGTCCGATGGGGGCGGCGGATCTGACGACCTATAAATGGATCGTGACCGGCGCCGGGCACGTGCGATGAGTTACGCCGGCGATTCCGCCGGATGAAAAGACTCCGACCGATTTCAATGAGTTTTCGAGGTGGCATCGCCGAGCGTCCCGCTCCGGCGAACATGGCGCCGCGCTGGGGTGGATCCGACCGCGGCGACTGTTTTGCGATCCACGGTGGAGTGCCGATGCCAAGCGGGATTCGCGTTGGATGGGGTCGGTGGGTAGGCTGGGGGCGTGGTGTTGCCGATCGCGCTGCTATTGGGGGCTTTGGCGTCGGGCATGGTCTTTTCGTACGGGACGCATCCGGCGTGGGGGATCCATGCGCACGGATTGGAGTTGATCCTCTTCGCCAAGCGCTGGGAGTGGCCGCTGGTGGCGCTGTGTCTGTTGCTGTGCGTGGCGCTGGCGGGATTGGTGATCGCCGGGCGCAGGCGGGCGTGGTGGCTGCTGGGGCTGGCGCCGGTGATGGCGCTGTTCATCCACCATTTCTCGACCGGGGAAATGCGGGCATTCGCGATCGTCGACGATCCGGGGTTCGTGGCCGCCGACGCCGCGACGTTCGTGGGCGACACCGATTGGGTGGTGGGGGTGGTGTTCGACGACCGGGCTTATGCGTTCCCGTTGGCCACGTTGTACACGTCGCCGGTGGTGTTCATCCAGGACCATGATCGGCGGATGGCCTTGTTCTGGTCGGCGTTCGCCAATCGGGCGTTGGCGGTGGCGGTGACGCGGGAGCTCAAGGGGCGCGACCTGGAGATGGTGTCGATGCCGGCCAACGCGCCGCTGCTGTACAACCGCAAACTCGGGCAGTTCATCAACGCCCTGACCGGGAGGATCCAAACCGGGCAACGGGACGGGACGGGAGCGCCGCCGACGGGATTCGGCAAGACCGTCGAGGCGATCGCGCAGCCGTGGGGGACTTGGCGGCGCAACCATCCCGCGACGCTGGTGCTGGCCGAGCCGACGGCGATGGCCGGGGCGCCGCGCGGGCCGGTGTTGCCGCATTATCCGATGCCGGCGGGGACGGGCGCCGCCGACCGGGTGACGCTGGTGGGGGATCATCATCCGGTGTCGATCGCGTCGGATTCGATCACGCCGGCGCCGATCAACCTGACCCATGGCGCGGAGGCGTACGTCGTTTATTACGATCCGCGGGCGGACTCGGTGCGAGCCTATGGGCGGGTGTTGGCCGACGATTTGTATTTGCGCTTCGAGGCGTGCCGCGACGCCAAGCATCCCGAAGCGGTCATGCGCGATGTCGAGACGCGGTCCCTGTGGACGGCGGAGGGACGGGCGATCGACGGGGAGAAAAAGGGGACGCGACTGAAGACGGTGGCCGTGGCCGACGGCGTGTGGGGGAATGTGGCGCGGTGGTGGCTGGGACAATGAGCGTGCGCGCGGCGGGGATGAAGTCCGTCGCCTCCGTTCGCGCATCCTCCCCCCGCCGCGAGGCGCCCGACGGTCCATGGGCGGACTTGGGCGGGTGGCCGCGGCGCGAAAGCGCCGTCATTCGAGGCGCCATTTGATTTCACCGGCGACGATCGTGTGGGTGGGGCGGGCGCGTACGGCCCATCCGTGGTAGGGGCAGTTGCGACTCTTGGATTTGAATTGTTCCAGGTCGATGGTCCACCGGGCGTCGGGGTCGATGATCGTGATGTCGGCCTCGGCGCCGACCGACAGCGTGCCGCGATCGAGCTTGACGATGCGGGCGGGATTGAGGGTCATCAGCTCGATGAGTTTCATCCAGTCGATGTGGCCGGGTTCGACCAGGGCCTTGACGTAGAGGGCCAGGGCGCATTCCAACCAGATGATGCCGAAGGGGGCGGACTGGAACTCGAGCTCCTTTTCCTCCGACAGATGCGGGGCGTGGTCGGTGGCCAGGCAGTCGATGGTGCCGTCGGCAACGCCGGCGATGAGGGCCTTCACATCGTCGGCGGTCCGCAGCGGGGGATTCATCTTGTAATTGGTGTCGAAGTCGCGGCAGCATTCGTCGGTGAGCAGAAGATGGTGCGGGGCGGCCTCGGCGGTTACGGTCTGGCCGTCGGCCTTGGCGCGGCGGACCAGCTCGACGCTGCCGGCGGTGGAGAGGTGCTGGATGTGATAACGGCAGCGGATGTCGCGGTTGAGCAAGAGGTCGCGGGCGATCATGAGCTGCTCGGCCTCCGCGGGGATGGCGGGCATGCCCAGGGCGGTCGAGACCACACCGGCGTGCATGGCGCCGCCGAAGAGGGCGGGTTCCTCGCAGTGTTGCATGAGCACGGTGTCGAACATGCGGGCGTATTGCAGGGCCTTTCGCATGACCGCGGCGTCGGCGACACCGACGCCGTCGTCGCTGAAGGCGATGGCGCCGCGGGCGTGCATCGAGCCGATCTCGGCCAGTTCCCCGCCGAGACGGCCCTTGGTGATGGCGCCGACGGGGTGGACGCGGGCGAGGGCGATTTTCTGGGCCTCGCGGAGGATGAACTCGATCTGCGATTCGCTGTCGAGGGCGGGCTTGGTGTTGGGCATGCAGCAGACGGTGGTGAACCCGCCGGCGACGGCGGCGGCGGCGCCCGAGGCGATGGTCTCCTCCTCCTCGTCGCCGGGCTCGCGGAAGTGGACGTGGATGTCGATCAGGCCGGGGACGACGTATCGCCCGGTGGCGTCGAGGGTGGTGTCGGCGGGTCCGAGGTTGGCGCCGATGGCGGCGATGCGCCCGTCGCGGACGAGGAGGTCGGCGCGGCGATGGAGGTTGTTGGCGGGGTCGAGGATCGTTCCGTTTTGGATGAGGAGGGTTCGGCTCATGATGTTGGGTTAGTGGGGGTTGAGGATCGGTCGGACACGGATATTTTGATTGCCGATGACGATGAAATGTCCGGGTTGTTTGGCGGCGACGAGGGGCCAGACCGCCTGGAGCCGCGCGATCCGCCCAGAGAGGCTGGCACCGCCGAGACGCATGAGGATGACGCCGCATGTGCAAAGACGCTGATGGAGTATCAGTTCACCAAAATCCTTGTCATCGGTCATGAGGATACGTTTTTGGTCCCTCGCACGGGCAAGGAGAACCTCGTTGGTCATGGCGCTCGGGCCGTCCGCGACATGAACGATATCCTCCCCGTTGGCGCGCAGCCAAGCGACGATTCCGGCATGGATGTTTTCATCGGCGAGGATTCGCATTCATTCCAATGCCATCAGGCGATGATACGGTCGCCCTCGAGTACCGCCGCGGCGTAGAGGAGCGCCGCCAGGAGGTGGTTCGGCGTCAGCCGGGCATGGCCCTCGAGCAACTCGGCCTCCGTCATGCCCTCGCCGAGCTCGCGCAGGACATGTTCGACGGTGATGCGGGTGCCCTTGAAGATGGCCTTGCCCATCATCACGTCGGGGCGTTCCTCGATATGGTCTTGCCAACGCATGGGGTTCTCCGGTTGGATCACGTCCGTTCGCCGCCGGGGGGCCGATCATCCGGCTTGGTTCACCAAGTATAGCACCGCCATCCGCACCGCCAGGCCGTTGGCGACTTGTTTGAGGATGCCGCTTTGCGGGCCGTCGGCGATCTCGCTTTGGATCTCGATGCCGCGGTTCATCGGGCCGGGATGCATGACGAACACGTCCGGCTTGGCCCGCTGGAATCGGTCCCAGGTCAGCCCGTAAAGGGCGGTGAACTCGCGGACGCTGGGGAATTGGCTGCTTTTGATGCGCTCGAACTGCACGCGGAGCATGTTGACGACATCGACCTGGCCGATCACCGAGTCGAAGTCGTGGACCACCTTGGCGCCCAGCTTCTCGAAGGCGCTGGGGACCAGCGTGGGCGGGCCGACCAGGAGCACCTCGGCGCCGAGCTTGGTCAAGGCCCACAGGTTGGACCGGGCGACGCGGCTGTTGGCGATGTCGCCGACGATGGCGACGCGCAACCCCGCGATTCGCCCGAAGCGCTCGCGCATGGTGTACAAATCCAGCAGCCCCTGGGTGGGGTGTTCATGGGATCCATCGCCGGCGTTGACCACCGAGCACTTCACCGTGCGGGCCAGCAGTTGGGCGGCGCCGGCGGCGGGGTGGCGGATCACGATCACATCGACGCCCATGGCCTCGATGTTGCGGGCGGTGTCGATGAGGGTCTCGCCCTTGGAGACGCTCGAACCTTTCTCCGAGAAGTCGATCACGTCGGCGCTGAGGCGCTGGGCGGCCAGCTCGAAGCTGGTGCGCGTGCGGGTCGAATCCTCCCAGAAGGCGTTGACCACCACCTTCCCCCGCAGCGCCGGCACCTTCTTGATCGACCGGGTCGAGACCTCCTTGAACGAGTCGGCGGTGTCGAGCACGAGATTGATCTCGTCGGCCGACAGCTCCCGCAGGCCGATCAGGTGTTTGCGGTCCCAACGGCGCGGCGACGGGTCGCTCATGGATGGGGTCCTCCGTCGGCGGCGGCGCGGGGCTCGACCAGGATGTCGTCGGCGCCGTCGGTCTCGGTCAAATGCACGTTGACGCGGTGGTCGGCGGGAATGTCGGCGAGTCGCAGCCCCGCGAAGTCGGCCTGGATCGGCAACTCGCGCCCGCCGCGATCGACCAACACCGCCAGGCGGATGACGCCGGGACGTCCGAAGTCGCTGAGGGCGTCGAGGGCGGCGCGGATGGACCGCCCGGTGAACAGCACATCATCGACCAGCACCAGCGGTTTGGCGTCGATGTCGATCGCGATTTCGGTCGGGCGGACCAGCGGCTTGGGCCCGAGCTCCGACAGGTCGTCGCGGTAGAGCGTCACATCCAACACCCCGCGCCCGATGGCGCCGCCGCGTCGTTGGCCCAGTTTGGCCACGATGCGGTCGGCCAGCGCCTCGCCGCGGGTGCGGATGCCGATGATGTTGAGCGGAAGGCCGGGATCGAACGCCGCGTCGATGTCGTTGGTCAGCCGGTCGATGACGCGGGCGACATCGTGTTGGTCATAGCGGGTTCGCATGGCCGAGGCATCTTACGGTTCCGTCCAACCAAAGACAAAAATCGCCCTTCGCCTGCGACGACCGGATGACGCGGGAACGGGATGGGAGTACACGGGGACGCGACGACACCGTGCGGTTACAATGTCGCGATCAACCGGGAGGTCGCATGGACGTGATCGTGGTCGGCGCGGGGGGACATGGGCGGGTGGTGCTGGAAATCATTGAATTGGCGGGGAAACACCGCGCCGTCGGCATCATCGACGCCGATGCGTCGCTGGCCGGGACCCGGGTCGCCGGGGTGCCGGTGCTGGGGGGGGTGAATCAATTGCCCAAGTGGCGCGGCAAGGTCAAGGGCGCCATCGTCGCCATCGGCGACAACCGGGCGCGGATGGAATACGCCCGGATGTTCCGCGAACAGGGATTTTCGCTCATCGGCGCCATCCACCCTTCGGCCGTCGTCTCCCCCTCGGCCCGACTCGGCGACAACGTCGTGGTGGCCGCCGGCGCCGTGGTGGGGGTCGAGGCGGTGCTCGGCGATTCGGTCATCGTCAACACCGGCGCGATCGTGGACCACGAATGCCGGATCGGCGAAGGCGCCCACATCGCCTCCGGCGCGGCGTTGGCCGGACGGGTGAACGTGGGCGCCGGCGCTTTCGTCGGGCTTGGCAGCCGCGTGATCCAATGCCTGGGCATCGGCGACAATGCCATCGTCGGCGCCGGCGCTGTCGTGATCCGCGACGTGCCCGCCGGCGCGACGATGGTGGGCGTTCCGGCCAGGGCGATCAGGGGATGAGGATGCGGGCGATGGCGCGGGCGGGGTTGGGCCGTCCATCGCGCCGCGCGACATGCGCGTCCAATGAGCAGCGATCGCGAGGAAAACCGATGGCGGGGCCGGGGCGGCGCCGTGAGAACTATACGCCACACGCGTTGTGCAACGTTCACTTGCCGAGCATTTCCCGATAGCGCTCATACGCCTTGCCCCACACTGCAGGATCTCGCGGCGCATACGTTTGGATCTCGAAGCTGTCGCGGCTGATGGTCCGGGCATCGGCCAACGACCTCACCTCGCCCATCGCCATCGCCTGCACGAGGATGTTGCCGACGCTGGTGGCCTCGAACGGCCCGGCCAACACCGTTCGCCCGCAGGCGTCGGCGGCCATCTGGTTGAGCAGTGTGTTGCGGGACCCGCCGCCGACGATGTGGATGACATTCAACTTCCGACCGAGCATATCCTCCAAGCCATCGAGCGTCATGCGGTAATCCAAGGCCAGGCTCTCCAGGCAGGTCCGCACGAACGCGCCCTTGTCGGCCGGGACCGGTTGGGCGGTCCTGCGACAAAACGCCTCGATCTTCGCGGGCATGTCGCCGGGCGTGAAGAACGACCGGTCGTTGGGGTCGATCAGCGAAACCAGCGGCCGGCTCGCACGCGCCATTTCCGTCAGTTGGGTGTAATCGAACGTTTCGCCGCGTTTTTCCCAGTCCCGGCGGCACTCCTGGACCAGCCACAACCCCATGATGTTCCTCAGCAGCCGCGCGGTCCCGCCGACGCCCCCCTCGTTGGTGTAGTTGTATTCATACGATCGGTCGGTGATGAGCGGCGCCGGCAATTCCACGCCCATCAGCGACCAGGTGCCGCTGGAGATGTAGCACCAATCCTCCCCGCGCGCCGGGGCCGCGACGACGGCGCTGGCGGTGTCGTGGCAACAGGGCGCCACCACCGCGACCGCCCCCACGCCGCATTCGTCGGCGACGGCGCCGGTCACCGGGCCGACCGTCGTGCCCGATGACACGACCCGGCCCAGGATGCGCGTGGGAATCCCCAGTTCCTCCAGCAAATCGCGCGCCCAATCCCCTCCTCGCATGTCGTACATCTGGCTGGTCGAGGTGATGGAGAACTCGTTGGTTTTTTCGCCGGTGAACAAGTAGTGGAACAGATCCGG
>JBBSAF010000005.1:0-21326 GCA_038252525.1 Tepidisphaerales bacterium | reverse complement strand
CACCATGCTGGCGGCGCGCATCTCCCTCATGAACGAGATGACGATCCTGTGCGAGCATTACGACGCCGACATCGAGGACATCCGCAAGGGGATCGGCACCGACTTCCGCATTGGTCCGGCGTTCCTGCGGGCCGGCTGCGGATACGGCGGGTCGTGTTTCCCCAAGGATGTGGCGGCGATGGAACACATCAGCCGGGCGGCGGGGCATGAGAGCCTGTTCGTCCACGCGATCCAGACGACCAACAAGAATCAGAAGAAGCGTTTTGTGGACCGCCTGGTGTCCAAACTCGGGCGCCCCATCGACGGCGCGACGATCGCGGTGTGGGGATTGGCGTTCAAGGCCGACACCGATGACATCCGCGAAAGCCCGGCCCTGGACGTGATCCAATACCTGCTGGACCAGGGGGCGACGGTGCGGGCGACGGATCCCAAGGCGATGGAGAACATGAAGGCGGTGTTCAGTGAGGGGGTCGAGTGGTTCGCCGACCCGGTTTCCGCCGCCGCCGGCGCCGACGCGGTGGCTTTGCTGACCGATTGGCCGCAATACAGCACCCTGCCGTTCCGCAAGATCGCCGCGACAATGAACCATCCGATCATCTTCGACGGTCGCAACTGCCTGCACCGGGAGATCATGCGCGAAAATGGCTTCCAGTATTACCCGATGGGTCGCCCGGCTGTGGAAAACTCGCTGAAACTGCGGTCGAAGGTGTGAAAGCCTCGCCGATTCCACGGAATCCGTTCAAGGCCCGGGCGATGCATCGCCCGGGCTTTTCTCATGTCGTCTCGATCGCAAAAAGGCGGGGGCAACGCGACCTCGGCCCCTGCCGATTCCCTTCATTCCCGACAAATGGCGCGCGACAAACGGCGACCGATGACCGGGTCAACAAATTCGCCCGCGCTTGCCGGCCTGGGAATGGGCGACGGGGTTGGGGCCGATCCAGCGTTCATCGGCCGGCTCGTCGGCCGGTTGGTAGCGGGTGTCGCTGGAAAGGCGGATGTGGTCGGTGTGGTTGTCGGTGGAGGCGTGAACGGTGGCGATGGAGAAGATCAGCACATCGCCGGGGGAAAACTCGCCGACCAGCCACTGCCCACCGAGACTGCGACGGATTTGGTTGGGATTGTCCCCGAGGGCGCCGCCGTGCTTCCAGCCGTGGATCTCGGGGCGGTTTTCGCAAAACGTGTCCACATCATACTTTGCGTAGGTTTCCTGGAGGCGGCGGTGATTGTTGGAGCCGCGAAGGATCATCAATCCGCCGAGATCGAAGCCGACCCGGCCGAACGGAACCCACGCGGTGAAAAGTTTTTGCGTGCCGCGATTCATGTAGACGCTGTCGCAGTGAGAGGGGGTGGCGTGTCCCCGGCCCATGGCGCGGATCCAGGTGAAGTCGAAATGGCGAACGGGGCGGTCGAAAAAGGAGGTGAAGAAGTCGATCAGGGCGCCGGAATACAGCACTCGGCGCATGGCGGGATTTTTCTCAATGAGATCGGGCCGGAGCGCATTGGCGTACCCCGTCGCGGCGATGGCGTCATCGGGGTCGGTCCCCGGCGTCAAGTGTCCCTCCGAGGCCAACCGGGCGAGCATACACCGTCGGGCTTCGCCGATGAGCTCGGCGTCGAGCAGGCCGGGCAGGAACAGATAGCCGTCCTCGGCCATTCGCCGGCGCTGGGCGTGGGGATCGGGGAGCAGGTCGATGGACGATTGGAGGAATCCCATGTGCCCTGGTTCGCGGTCGAGGGCGTGGCCGCGGGAGGTGAGGGCGGGCAATTCGGTTTTGATCGTCATGGTCGGCTCGTGTCGGGGGACGGGATGGATGTCGGGTAGGGGGGTTCCAGTCGGTTAATGGGACCATTGTGGTGCGATTATGTCGTCGGGGGAATGGGGGGATTGCGAAAAACATGTGTATTTTGCTACCGTCGTGAACATGGTTCATCGGGAGATCGAAACGCGGGTGGTGATCGGCGTTCCGCAGAGTTGTCCGCTGGGGAGAATTTCAGTGGCCGGTTTCATTCGCCGTAGCCCCGGCATCCCCCTTCGGAACATGCGGGTTTTGGGCAGCCATGCGCTGGTCTACCTGATCGAGGGCCATGGACGTTACGCCGACGCGGCGGGTCGAAACCGGGAGGTTTCGGCGGGGGACCTGCTGCTGCTCGGCCCGGAGTTGGCCCATGGGTACGGCCCGGCGGACGGGGGTCGATGGGACGAGTTTTATGCGGTTTTCGACGGGCCGGTTTTCGACGTGTGGCGGCGGGGGGGGCTGTTGGATCGGTCGGGTCCGGTGCATCGGCTCGAGCCGGTGGAATACGGTTTGCGCCGGTTGGAGGGGGTGGTGGCGGGGGGGGTGGAGGAGTCGGATGTGGTGGGTCGGATTTGCCGGTTACAGTCTTTTTTGGCGGAAGTGGTGGCGTCGTCTCGGGCGTCGGGGATGGATGAGTTTGATCGGCAATGGCTGGAGCGGGCCAAGTCGCGTCTGTCGGCGGGGATGGGCGGTCGGGAGCGGGATGGGGAGCCAAGTGAGTCGGTGGAGTCGGTGGAGTCGGTGGAGTCGGTGGGGGAGTCGATGGGGCTTTCGTACGCGGGGTTCCGCAAGCGGTTTTCGCGGTTGGCCGGGGTGCCGCCGGCGCGGTTTCGGATGCGGGGGTTGATCGACCGGGCGTGTGGACTGTTGCATGAGGGTTGGGAGGTCAAGCGGGTGGCGCGGGCGTGCGGTTTTTGCGATGAGTTTCATTTTTCGAGGCGGTTCAAGCAGGTGGTGGGGCTGTCGCCGCGGGCGTTCCGGCGGTCGGTGATATGAGAAATCGTTGGGCGAGGAAAGGGAATTGGGATTGACACGTCCGATAGGAAGCGGTAGGATGGCTCAGTCAGGTTTGGCCGAGCGTACCACACAACTTCTGTTGTAAAGGCGGTTTACCGGTTCCGATCGGGAAGGGTAATTTCCGCGATATGTGTTTGCGCTTGACTAACCGGGTGTGATGGCTATCGTAAGATCAACGACATAGACGCACGACGAGCGCTGGAGGTTTGTCCGCGTTCGACCCACAAGCCGCTTCACGGGAATCGTAAGGCGGCTGATTTTATCGGCGGATTCGGGGGGTTTCCCGGCGAGGGGGGTTGGGCCGGGGAGATCGGTCATAGGTCGCAAGTGTTGGGTGGAACGAGGGTTGTGGCGTTGTCGGCGGCTGAGCGAAGACGGTCCCTCCTACGGAAGCAAAGGATACGCTGATGCAAGTGCATGAGATCCGCGACTTCAGCAAGCGCGGCGACGCGTTGCCGATTCCGAACCTGATCGACGTCCAGATCGAGTCCTATGAGCGATTCCTGCAGTTGGGGATCGAGCCGACAGCGCGCAAGTCCGAGGGGCTGGAGGCGTTGCTGCGCGAGGTTTTCCCGGTCGAGAGCTACGATGGGAACCTGCGGCTGGAATACATCAGCTACGAACTTTCGGAGCCGCGATACACCACCGATGAGTGCCGGGCGCTGCGGCTGACGTTCGGGATGCCGTTCCGCATCCAGGTGCGGTTCGTCCGCAAGGACAAGGACGAGGTGATGGAGGATTCCATCTACCTCGGCGAGATCCCGATCATGATCGGCGGGGGGGAGTTCATCATCAACGGCGCCGAGCGCGTCATCGTCAACCAATTGCACCGCTCGCCAGGCGTGGACTTTTTGGTCGAGCAGCAGGAGGGGGACCGGCCGCTGCATGGCTGCCGGGTCATTCCCGAGCGCGGGTCTTGGATCGAGTGCTCGGTGACCAAGAAGGATTCGCTGGCGGTGCGGATCGACCAGAGCAGCAAGATTCCGGCCACGACGTTCCTGCGGGCGCTGGATGCGAAATACTCGACCAACGAGGCGATCATCCGGGAGTTTTACACCGTCGAGAAGGTGGCGGCGGGGAAGTTGCATCCGAGCTATCACACGGTCGGGCCGGTGATCGACGCCGAAAGCGGCGAGGTGCTGGTGGCGGCGGGGGGGGAGATCGGCGAGGAGGCACTGAAGAAGATCCAGGCGTCGGAACTGAAGAGCCTGGATGTGGTGACCAAGCCGGGGGACATGCTGATCCTGGCGACGCTGGCGGAGGACACCTCCGAGAGCCACGAGCAGGCGCTATTGAAGATTTACGCGCGTCTGCGTCCGGGGAACCCGCCGCAGTTGGACAAGGCCAAGACGCTGTTCGACGAGAAGTTCTACGATGAGAACCGCTATCGCCTGGGTCGGGTGGGTCGGTTCCGCATCAATCGGAAGTTCAACCAGTCGGTCTCCGAGGACGTGATGACGTTGCGGAGCGAGGATCTGGTCAACAGCCTGAAATACATGTTCAAGCTGCGCAGTGGCGAGGGATACGTCGACGACATCGACCATTTGGGCAACCGACGGCTGCGGACGATCGACGAATTGGCGGCCGAGGAGCTTCGCAAGGGGTTCCTGAAGCTGCGTCGGACGGTGCAGGAGCGGATGAGCCTGAAGGACCCCAACGAGATCGGTCGGGTGGCGGAGCTGGTCAATTCCAAGAGCATCAGCAGCTCGATCGACTTTTTCTTCGGTCGGGGCGAATTGTCGCAGGTGGTCGATCAGACCAACCCGCTGAGTCAGTTGACCCACGAGCGGCGGTTGTCGGCGTTGGGACCGGGCGGGCTGAACCGCAAGCGGGCGGGGTTCGAGGTGCGCGACGTGCACATCTCCCACTACGGTCGGATTTGCCCCATCGAGACGCCGGAAGGCACGAACATCGGGCTGATCGCGTCGCTGTCGATCTACGCCGACCTGGACGACTATGGGTTTTTGACCACGCCGTACCGGGTGGTGAAGGATGGCAAGGTCAACGGGCAGGTGCAGTACCTGCGGGCCGACGAGGAGATGAGCAGCGTGTTGGCCCCGCCGGATGTGGTGATGGACAAGGGCGGGGAGCTGAAAAAGGGCCTGGTGCTGGCGCGGGTGAACGGCGACTTGGCGACGGTTTCGAGCAAGGAAGTGAAGTTCGTGGACATCAGTCCGCGGCAGACGGTGTCGGTGTCGGCGGCGTTGATCCCGTTTTTGGAGCATGACGACGCCAACCGGGCGCTTATGGGATCGAACATGCAGCGGCAGGCGGTGCCGCTGTTGCGGACCGACCCGCCGGTGGTGGCGACGGGGATGGAGAAGTCGGTGGCGCAGAACAGCGGGATGCTGGTTCGGGCCGAGCGGGCGGGAACGGTGACGTTCGTGGATGCCACGCGGATCCTGGTCGACAACGCCGACGAGTACTTGCTGCGGAAGTTCGTCGGGCTGAACGAGCGGACGTGCCAGAACCAGAAGCCGATCGTGAAAAAGGGCCAGCGCGTCAAGAAAGGCCAGATCATCGCCGACGGGGCCGCGACGCTGCAGGGGGAGTTGGCGCTGGGTCGGAACGTTCTGGTCGCGTTCATGACGTTCGACGGCTACAACTTCGAGGATGCGATCGTCATCAGCCAGCGGCTGGTGAAGGACGACGTGTTCACGTCGATCCACATCGAGCAATACGACGTGGAGATCCGGGAGACGAAGCTGGGTCGGGAGGAGTTCACGCGGGACATCCCGAATGTCAGCGAGCGGGCGCTGGCGAACCTGGATGAGAACGGGATCGTGCGGATCGGCACGCGGGTGGGTCCGGGAGACACGCTGGTGGGCAAGGTCGCGCCCAAATCCAAGAGCGAGCTGACGCCGGAGGAGAAGCTGCTGCACGCGATCTTCGGACGGGCCGGCGAGGACGTGAAGAACGACTCGCTGGAGATGCCGGCCGGGGAGGAGGGCGTGGTGATCGGGGCGCAGCGGTTCAGCCGTCGGATGCACATGTCCGACGAGCAGAAAAAGCAGATGAAGAAGGACATCGAGCGTTATGAGAAGGAGATGAACCTCAAGGCGATCTCCATTTTCCGGCAGATGATCGAGGAGGTCAACGAGGTGGTCGGGCAGCCGATGGTGGACCCGGGCACGCGGCAGAAGGTCGGACAGAGCGAGATCCCCGATGTCATCATGGAGCAGATCGAGGGGTTCAGCGTCGAGTGGATTCGGGGCAACAAGGACTCGCGCGAGCAGGGCTTGAACACCCATGGGCGATTCTGGCCGCGGGTGCAGTCGGTGCTGAAGGAGAAGGTTCGTCGGATGGACCACATGAAGCGCGGCGACGAGCTTCCCAGCGGCGTGCTGGAAATGGTCAAGGTGTATGTGGCGACCAAGCGGCAGTTGTCGGTGGGCGACAAGATGGCCGGTCGGCACGGCAACAAGGGCGTGATCGCGCGGATCGTTCCCGAGGAGAACATGCCGTTCCTGGACGACGGGACGCCGCTGGACATTCTGCTCAATCCGCTGGGCGTGCCGAGCCGGATGAACGTCGGGCAGATTTTGGAGACGCACTTGGGGTGGGCGGCGGCGGTGTTGGGGTTCCAGGCGGTGACGCCGGTGTTCGACGGGGCGACCGAGGCCGAGATTTTCGGCTGCGTCGAGGAGGCCAACCAGGCCGTGCTGGAGCGGCGCAAGCAGCGATCGTCCGAGAAGAAGGTCATGGGCGAGGGCGACTTGGATGTGCAGATGCCGTACGGCGGCAAGGTTCAACTGCGCGACGGCCGCACCGGCGAACCGTTCGAGCAGAAAACCACCGTCGGGTACATCTATATGATGAAATTGCACCACTTGGTGGACGACAAGATCCATGCCCGCGCGACCGGCCCGTATTCGCTCATCACCCAGCAGCCGCTGGGCGGCAAGGCCCGCACCGGCGGGCAGCGTTTCGGCGAGATGGAGGTCTGGGGCCTGGAGGCGTACGGTGCATCGTACATCCTGCAGGAGCTGCTGACGGTCAAGAGCGACGACACCGATGGTCGGACCAAGATTTACGAGAGCATGGTCAAGGGCAACAACACCCTGGAGGCCGGGACGCCGGTGAGCTTCGACGTGCTGTGCAACGAAATCCGCGGGCTGGGATTGAACATCCAACTGGAGAAGCGCCGCGGGGCGAACATGGACATGGATGAGGATCTGATGTAGGCGGAAATGACTTGGGACGAACTGGCGATCGACCTGCTGCGGGCGGCCAAGTCACTGGTGGATTCCCACCCCCGAAGCGCGGCGTCGAGGGCGTATTACGCGGCCCACATCGCGCTTGCCAAGGCGTTGCAGGCCAACGGATATGTGCCGATGGCCGGCGGCGCGACCCAGCCGCACCGATTGCAGTCGCGATTGATCGAGCGGCATTTGGGGCACATGGGCGCCGGGACCGTAAGGTCGCTTCGTCGGGCGTTCAGCCGGTTGTATTCGCGGTGGATCGACGCCGATTACGTGAGGCGGGCGATGATCGATCGCGCGATCGCCTTGGAGTCGGTGAGGGATGCGGTTTCGGTGTTGTGGGCATTGGATGTGCGGGAGAAGCCATGACGATGGTCGAACCGAATCTCCGACAGTGCATCGCCGGACGGGTGACGGCGGCATTGGATCGCCACCAGCCGCGGGCCTATCGCCTCGAGGTGGACGCCGAGGCGATCATCGAGGACGACGGGTGGTATCACGTGGTCGTGCGCTCGCCGGACGATGTGCGCGACCGGGAGTTTTACGACGCCTTGGCCGATACCGAGGCGGAACTGAACGACGCGGATTCGGAGACAAGGTATTTGTTGGTCCCGGCGATCGCCGAATGACCGAGGGCGGATCGCTGCGGCGAACGGGATCGACATGGAGGCGCCTTGGTCGAGCTTCGGTTCGAGTGGGATCCGGGCAAGGACGCGGTCAATCGCCGCAAGCATGGCGTGCCGTTCGACGAGGCGGTCACGGCGTTCGACGACCCGGACCTGCGGCGGGATTACGACGCGGCGCACGCGGAGATCGAGGATCGGTGGCTGGTCATCGGACTATCCGGGCGATCGCGATTGTTGACGGTGGCTTACACGGTGAGACATGGGCGAATCCGAATCATCACGGCCCGGCGTTCGACGAAAGCCGAGGAAGGCCGATACGACCGCCCCGGGCGGGTTGAGGCACGTTGAGTTCACGGCCGGGGAAATGGCGTACGAACTGCCGGCGGACACCTCGGATTGGATTCCGGCCGGACGGGGGCGCGACGCGATCCTGGCCAAGGCGCCGACCGTTGTGGCGTTGGCGCCGGATGTGGCGCGGGTGTTCAAGGATGCCGAATCGGTGAACCGGGCGCTGCGGAAGTTGCTGGAGGCGATGCCCGCGTCGGGCAAGAAGAAAACCGCCTGACCTGGCGGCGCGGAATCGAAAGTTGGACGGACGCGGGCGTGCGGCCCGCGCATGAACAAGAAAGAGCGGAACCATGGCTGAGAACGTCTTTGAGCGCGTGAACGATTACGGTTCGGTGAAGATCCAGCTCGCCAGCCCCAACGACATCCGGTCGTGGAGCTTCGGGGAGGTCAAGAAGCCCGAGACCATCAACTACCGCACCTACCGGGCCGAGAAGGACGGGCTGTTTTGCGAGCGCATCTTCGGTCCCGAGCGCGACTGGGAATGCTCGTGCGGCAAGTACAAGGGCACGAAGTACAAGGGAATCATCTGCGACCGCTGCGGGGTCAAGGTGACCCACAGCCGCGTGCGCCGCAAGCGCATGGGGCACATCAACCTGGCGGCCCCGATCGTGCACATCTGGTACTTCAAGGCGTTGCCCAGCCGGCTGGGGGCGATGCTGGACATGAAGACCAGCGACATCGAGAAGATCGTCTATTTCCAGGATTACGTCGTCACCGACCCCGGCAAGGCGCCGCTGAAGCGCAAGCAGCTTCTCACCGAGGACGACCACCGCGATGCGATGGAGAAGCATCCCGGCGAGTTCGAGGTCGAGATGGGCGCCGAGGCCATCAAGAAGCTCCTGAACCAGCTCGATCTCGATTATGAGTCGGTGAAGATCCGCGCCGACATCGAGAAGACCAACAGCAAGCAGAAGATCAAGGATCTGACCAAGCGCCTCAAAATGATCGAGGCCGTGCGCACCTCGGAGAACAAGGCCGAGTGGATGGTGATGGACGTGATCCCGGTGATCCCGCCGGATTTGCGCCCGTTGGTGCTGCTGGAGAGCGGCAACTTCGCCACGAGCGATCTCAACGACCTGTACCGGCGCATCATCAACCGCAACAACCGGCTGAAAAAGCTGGTGGACCTCAACGCCCCCGAGGTCATCATCCGCAACGAGAAGCGGATGCTGCAGCAGGCGGTCGACGCGTTGTTCGACAACGGGCGCTGCCGGCGTCCGGTGTTGGGATCGTCCAACCGTCCGCTCAAATCGCTGACGGACATGATCAAGGGCAAGCAAGGGCGGTTCCGCGAGAACCTGCTGGGCAAGCGGGTGGACTACTCGGCCCGCTCGGTGATCGTGGTGGGCCCGGAACTGAAGCTCCACCAGTGCGGGCTTCCCAAGAAGATCGCGCTGGAGCTATACCAGCCGTTCATCATCAGGAAGCTCAAGGATCACGGGATGGCCGACACCATCAAGAGCGCCAAGAAGATGCTCGAGCGGCGCGACGCGGAGGTGTGTGACGTGCTGGAGGAGTGCATCTACCAGCACCCGGTCATGCTCAACCGCGCCCCGACGCTGCATCGCATGGGCATCCAGGCGTTCGAGCCGGTGCTGGTCGAGGGCAACGCCATCAAGATCCATCCGTTGGTGTGCAAGGGCTTCAACGCCGACTTCGACGGCGACCAGATGGCGGTGCATTTGCCGCTGAGCATCGAGGCCCAGACCGAGGCGCACGTGCTGATGCTGGCGCCGAACAACATTTTCTCGCCGGCCAACGGCTCGCCGATCATCTCCCCGTCGCAGGACATCGTGCTGGGGATTTACTACACGACCGTGGACCGCGAGGGCGATCGCGGCGAGTTCGGCATCTTCAACAGCGTGACCGAGGCGCTCATGGCGCGGGACCTGGGGAAGATCGCCACGCACTCGCGCATCCTGGTGCGACTGGATCGCACGCATGTGGTGCCGTCGGAGAAGTCCGGGCCGGTCCCCATCGTCCAGGAGGCATGGAAGGGCATCGAGGCGATTCGCAAGGCCCGCAACGCCGGCCACGTCGCCGCGGAGCGTCCGGCGAATTATGCGGGGCGATACATCCTGACGACCGTCGGGCGCTGCATGTTCAACGACATCCTGCCGCCGGCGATGCCGTTCTACAACTACGCCCTGACCAGCGCCGGCCAGAGCCGGGTGATCGCCGACTGCTATGCCCAACTGGGCCGCCCGAACACGATCGACCTGCTGGACGACATGAAGGCGCTGGGCTTCCGGCGTTCGACGCTGGCGGCGCTGAGCTTCGGCATCACCGACATCCGCACCCCCGACAGCAAGGCCGCGATCCTGGACGAGGGTCAGAAGAAGGCCGACCGCGTCGAGAAGAACTACAAGAATGGCGCCATCACCGAGCGCGAGCGCTACAACCAGTTGATCGAGATCTGGGGCCATGCCCGCAAGCAGGTCACCGACGACCTGATGGCCGGGCTGGAGAACGATTATCGCGACGCCGGCGGGCATCCCGTGGCGCCCAAGACCGCAGGGACGCTGCGTTACCTCAATCCCATCACCATGATGTCCACGTCCAAGGCCCGCGGCTCGGTCGATCAGATGCGGCAGCTCGGCGGGATGCGTGGTCTGATGGCCAAGCCGTCCGGCGAGATCATCGAGACGCCGATCAAGGCCAACTTCCGTGAGGGCCTGTCGGTGCTGGAGTATTTCAGCTCGACGCACGGCGCCCGCAAGGGTTTGGCGGACACGGCGCTCAAGACGGCCGACTCGGGGTACCTGACGCGCAAGCTGGCGGACGTGGCGCAGAATGTGATCGTCAATGAGCACGACTGCAAGACGCTCAACGGCGTGACCAAGACGACGATCTACAAGGGCGAAACCATCGAGGTGGAGCTAAAGGACATGATCGTGGGTCGGACGGCGCGGGATGCGATCCGCAACCCGATCACCGACGAGACGATCGTCGAGGAGAACCAGATCATCACCGGCGTGATCGCCGACCGGATCAAGGACCTGAAGCTCGAGAGCATCCGCGTCCGCTCGCCGTTGACGTGCGAAAGCCCGCGGGGCGTGTGCGCGTTGTGCTACGGGGTGGACATGAGCACCGACCAGCGCGTCGAGGACGGGCTGGCGGTCGGGATCATCGCCGCGCAGTCGATCGGCGAGCCGGGCACGCAGTTGACGATGCGGACGTTCCACACCGGCGGCGTCGCCACCGGCAGCCTGATCGAGAACGACATCAAGAGCATCGCCGGCGGCATCGTCGAGCACCGCGACATCAACGCCGTCGAGGTCAACGACGCCGAGGGCAAGCGCCTGGTCGCCCTGAAGCGCAACGGCGAAATCGCCATCGTCGACGCCAAGGGGCGCGAGCTCGAGAAATACAAGGTCCCCTACGGCGCCACGGTCATGGTCGCCAACGGCGAGAAGGTCAAGGCCAAGCAGCAACTGGTGCTGTGGGATCCGCACATCACGCCGATTCTGGCCGAGCGCGGCGGCGCCGTGGAATACCGGGACATCGAGGAGGGCGAGACCGTCCGCATCGAGGAGGAGCGCCGCGGCAGCGACGACGGCAAGCTGGTCGTCATCGAGCACAAGGGCGAACGCCACCCGCACATCAACATCAACGGCGCCGACGGCAAGACCCTCGACTTCCACTACCTGCCGGCCAAGGCCCGCATCGAGGTCCGCGATGGCCAGAAGGTGGAGGCCGGGCACCTGCTCGCCCGCCAGCCCAAGGAGGCCGCCGGCACGATGGACATCACCGGCGGACTGCCGCGGGTGACGGAGATCTTCGAGGCCCGCAAGCCCAAGGATCCGGCGGTTTTGGCCGAGATCTCCGGCGAGATCGAGCTCAAGAGCGAGAAGCGCCGCGGCAAGATGACGATTCTGGTCAAGAACGAGACCGGCATGGAGCGCGAGCATCATGTGCCGCAGGACAAGGAATTGCAGGTGCACGCCGGCGACCATGTCGAGGCCGGCGATTCGCTCATCCGCGGGCCTGTCATTCCCCACGACATCCTTCGCATCAAGGGCGAGGAGGCGCTGTACCAGTACCTGCTGACGGAGGTGCAGAACGTCTACCGCAGCCAGGGTGTGAAGATCAACGACAAGCACATCGAGATCATCCTCAACCAGATGCTCCGCAAGACCAAGGTCGAGGACGCCGGGGACACCCCGTTCCTGCCCGGCGAGGTCGTCGACAAGTTCCGCTTCCGCCAGGGCAACGACGCCATCGCCCAGAGCGTCAAGATCGCCGATCCCGGCGGGACCGACTTCAAGGAGGGCGACGTGGTCCTCAAGGCCGACTACAAGGAGGCCAACGAGGGGGCCGAGGCCGCCGGCAAGGAGCCGGCCAAGGCCAAGCGTCCGCGTCCGGCCCGCGGCAAGACATTGCTGCTGGGCATCACCAAGGCGTCGCTGCAAACCGAATCGTTCCTGTCGGCCGCCAGCTTCCAGGAGACCACCAAGGTCCTCACCGAGGCGTCGTTGCAGGGCGCGGTTGACCGGCTGGTGGGCCTGAAGGAGAACGTGATCCTCGGGCACCTGATCCCCGCCGGCACCGGGTTCAACACCCATGTGAACCTGAAACTGATCCACTTGGTGGAACCCGAACCGCTGGAGCCGGAGCTCCCCGTGGCCCGGGCCGAGGCGATCATGCCCGACAGCGTGGAATCGGCCCCGCAAGCCGGCGCCTGACGCCCGCGTCCGTCGGACTCCCGCAACGAACCCCCCCCGGCCCCGCGGCCGGGGGTTTTCATTATGGGAATTGCCGCGTGCGACAGGGGACTTGTGAAGGGCAACGAGGGTGAGATGCCCTTGCCACGAAAAAGGGACAAGCACCTTCCCGTCCGAACCCCTCGCCCTTTCCGTCGTAACCTTCCATGGGGCATCGCTTGACATTCGCCCCCGAACGCGGTCAAACTTCGCCCCCCGCCGGTGGCATCTTTATATATAAGGCGTTGGCGGCGGCGCGGAACCCGATGACACACACCCGGATGGACGGCACCCCATGGCCAAAAAAGGCGGCAAGCACCTCGTGATCGTCGAATCGCCGGCCAAGGCGAAGACCATCAACAAGTATCTCGGCGACGATTACGTGGTTCGCGCCTCGATGGGCCATGTCCGCGACCTGCCGGCCAAGGGTTCGGACATGGGGGTGAATCTGGAGACGTTCGAGCCGCGCTACGAGATCCTCGCCAGCCGCGGCAAGGTCATGACCGAGCTTCGCAAGCTCGCCAAGGACAGCGACCAGATCTATCTGGCGACCGACTTGGACCGCGAGGGTGAGGCCATCGCCTGGCATCTCAAGGAGGCGCTGAAGATCCCCGATTCGCGAGCCAAGCGGGTCATCTTCAACGCCATCACCAAGACCGAAATCCAGAAGGCGTTCGGGCATCCGATGAGCATCGACCAGGACCGGGTCAACGCCCAGCAGGCGCGTCGAATCCTCGACCGCATCGTCGGTTGGGAGGTCAGCCCGCTGCTGTGGCGCAAGGTCGCCCGCGGGCTGAGCGCCGGTCGCGTGCAGTCGGTGGCGGTGCGGCTGATCGTCAACCGCGAGCGCGAGATCGAGGCGTTCGTGCCGTCGGAGTTCTGGAAGATCGGCGCCATCTTCAGCGCCGACACCGATCCCGCCCGCCGCGACGCCGCCCGGCGACGTTGGGTCGAGTTCGTCAGCGGCACCGCCAACGTCGAGCGCACCAAGGCCGAACGCGAGAAGTGGATCGCCGAGCATGACGCCTTCCAGGCCGAGCTCGTCGAGTTCGCCGGCGAAAAGTTCGAGCCATCCGATGTCGCCGTCGCCCGCCGTGCCGCCGAGGCGCTGGGGATGCTCGTCGAGCGCGTCGATGTCGCCGACGATTCCGATGCCAAAGGCCCCGCCCGCCATCCGACCAAGGTGATCGGACGGCTGGGCGGCGATGGCCCGCCGATCACCGTGCGATCCATCGAGCGCAAACGCACCACCAGCCGACCGCCGGCGCCGTTCATCACCAGCTCGCTGCAGGCCACCGCCGCCAGCCGCCTGGGGTTCGGCGCCCAGCGCACGATGCGGGCGGCCCAGACGCTGTATGAGGCCGGTCACATCACCTACATGCGGACCGACTCGACGAACCTGTCCGCCGACGCGCTCACCATGGCCCGCGAGCACATCGCCAAGGCGTACGGCCCGAAATACGTTCCCGACAAGCCCAACTTCTTCAGCTCCTCGAACAAAAGCGCCCAGGAGGCCCACGAGGCCATCCGTCCGACCGACGCGCGCTTCTCGCCCAACGACGCCCGCGCCAAGCTCTCGCCGGATGAATCCAAGCTCTACCAACTGATCTGGTCGCGTTTCGTCGCCTGCCAGATGCCCCCGGCCGAGTTCGATCAGACCACGATCCTGCTGGCGGCCTCGACGAAATCGGGCGATGCGGTGTTTCGCGCCTCGGGGCGCAAGCTGGTCTTCGACGGTTTCATGCGCGTCGCGGGCATCTCCAGCGAGGATCAACTGCTGCCGGACCTGCGCGAAAAGCAACCCGTCGCGCCCCTCGATCTGTCCCCCACCCAGCATTTCACCCAGGCGCCCGCCCGCTTCACCGAGGCCAGCCTGGTCAAGGAGCTCGAGCGCCTCGGCATCGGCCGGCCCAGCACCTACGCCTCGATCATCGAGACCATCCAGAAGCGCGAATACGTCCAGCAGATCGACCGCCGCTTCCACGCCACCCTGCTCGGGCAGGTCGTGACCGACAAGCTCGTCGAAGGCTTCCCCGAGATTATGGACGTGGGTTTCACCGCCGATATGGAATCCAAGCTCGACGAGATCGAGGAACAGCACCTCGATTGGGTCAAGCTGCTGCGCGACTTCTATGGCCCGTTCCACAAGAGCGTCGAATCCGCCCTCGACACCCTCGAGCACGCCGGCGGCGCCCCGTCGCCGTACACGTGCGAGAAATGCGGCGGCAAAATGCTCTACCGCATCAGCAAGAACGGATTCTTCCTCGCCTGCGAGAACCGCGAGTGCGCCAACACCCGCAACGTCGACGCCATGGGCGCCCCCTCGGTCCGCGAGGTCAGCGAACACAAATGCCCCGTCTGCGGCCGCGACATGATCAAACGCCGCGGGCGCTTCGGCGAGTTCCTCGGCTGCTCCGGCTATTCCGAGAAGAACGACAAGGGCGAACCGGCCTGCGCCACCATCATCAACCTCGACAAAGCCGGCAACCCCATGCCCCCCAAGCCCAAGCCGATCAAGACCACCGTCAAATGCGAGAAGTGCGGGTCCGACATGCTCCTGCGCGATTCCAAGCGCGGGCCGTTCCTGGGCTGCTCGACGTTTCCCAAATGCCGCTCGACCAAGATGGTCAAGAAGCTCGCCGGGCCGGACCTCGCCCAGGTCGAGAAGCTCATTCCGCTATTGAAGGAGGAGGGCGAAAAGGCGAAGGAACTGGTCGCCAAGATCATCGGCGACAACCCCGCCGCCGCCGGCGCCGTCGCCCCGCGGAACGTCGCGACCGACATCGACTGCGACGAATGCGGCAAACCCATGGTCATCCGCACCGGCCGGCGCGGTGCGTTCCTGGGTTGCAGCGGCTACCCCAAGTGCAAGAACACCGCCGAGGTCCCCGCCAAGTTGGTCGAGGAAATGGGCCTCGCCCCCGCGCCCCAACCCGCCCCCAAGGAAACCGAGGACCCCGAGGAGGCCTGACCACCCCCGCGACCCATCGCCGGAGCGCGCCACCCTCGTTGTCATTCACAACTTTTTACCCGCCATGGGGGCGCTGCGGCGTCTCCTTTTGTCGCGTGGGCGCCTCGCCCGCGTCCAACGGCTCGATCGGCAAAGAATCGGTTTGGAGGTTGTGAAAACCCAAGCTGAGCGCCGACGTCATGGGTCTTGATCGGGAGAGCGAGGGCGAGGCGCCCTCGCGACAAGGAATCCAAAGCGGGCGGGATGAGTTGTGTATAACAACGAGACGCGCCGCCCCGACCAGTGCGTTCGACAGATCGGCATCACTCCGCCCGCCGAAAACAAATCCGGCGACGGCGCCTCATCGCGCCGTCGCCGGAAATTGTCACGATCCGCCGCTCCGCCGGCTCATTTGTCGCTGAGCGTTGCGGCCTGCAATCTCACCTGACCCCGGAAGCGGTTGGGCTCGTTGTCCAGTCGGCATTCCACCATCAGCTTCTGCCCGTCGCCCGCGGCCTTGTACCGCACGGTATAGACCGCCGAGAATGCGCCGGGCACCGCCGCCCAGTTGCCGTTGCCGCGGTTGCCGTCCATCGACTCGCTCACATACGCCGGGGCCGAATCATCCGACAGTTTCGCGGTGAACTTGCACCGAGCGCCCTCGATCCCCGCCACATACACCCGCAGCACCCGCTCGGTGGTGTCGGCCGGCACGCTGAACACGCTGGCCGTGCCGACGTTGTTCCACCACAGCCCATAATGGTTGTTGCTGGTCTCCTTCGGGTCGGTCCCGTCGGTGTACGACAACCCCACCGGGCAGCCGCTGGTGGCGTCCAGATACCCCTCGCCGGTCTTCGTCCGCTCGCCGATGAGGTTCGCGCCCCCGGCCTTGCGGTTGACGCCATCCTTGCCGCCGACGCCCCAATGCACCCAATCCAGCGTCCCCTCGGCCGTCAGGTCCACCGCGCCCGGCGCCGCCTCGGCCATGCCCTGGACCACTCCGGCCGCGACCTCGCCGACGGTGATCGTCTTGTCGGTGACGTTGTTGCCTTTGTTCTCGCCGGGCAGCCGGTTGATGTCGTCGATGTAACAGCGCAGGACATGCGCCCCGGCCACCGCCGTCCACTGCCCGCCATCCGCCGGTCCGCCGTCGGCCACCAGGTTCCATTCCTCGCCGGGCTTCATCGGACCCGGCTTGGTGCACCAGCCGACGACCTTGCCATCGACCGACCAGGTGACGCCATCCTGCACGGTCGGCGGGGTGGCGCCTTGGCCGATGTTCTTCATCTTCGCGTAAAACCGCACCTTTTCGCCGGGCTTCACGTCCGGGTTCTCCATCCCGAAATCGGTGACGATCAGGTCCGGGAACTTCGCCGCCGTCTGAACCACCACTTCCGTCTTCGGCGCCATATTGCCATTGGCGTCATACGCCTGGATCGAATAGGGATATCCCAGCCCCGGACGCAGATACGACGAGACATCGTGATAGCTGGTTCCGTCGGTCACGGTGGCGATGTGCCAGCCGTTGCGATAGACGAAATACCCCGCCGCGGCGTCCACCGGCTTCCAAGCGAGCGTCACATCCGACTCGCTGGCTTTACTCTCGATCCCGCCGGCGTCGACCCCCGCGATGACCTTGCCCAAGCCGTCCCCGTCGGCCGGCGTCAATCGCACGATCATAACCGTCGATGGAACCTTCAGTTGCAGCTTCCCATCGACCACCTTCGCTTCGGATTGGTCGTACTTCCCCTCGGCGTTGGGGGTCAGGATCGTCGCCGTCGGCTTCACCGGCGTCTGGATCGCCATCGTCACCTCCGCCGCCGGATTGTTCCGGTCGGCCTTGGCGCCCGAATCGTAATTCTCGAGCTCGTTCCAGATCAACACGTTGTATTCGCCGGTCGATTTCTGCGTCACCAGCGTGTGCACCAAGTCCGGCGCCCCAGGCAGGTCGAACATCAGCGCCTTGGGCGCGAAATCCCTCCCCCCTTCCCATTTCATCGTTTGGGGGTTCCATTTGGCCTCGATCAACGCCCCCATGAGGTTCTGCACGGCAAAATAACTGGGGCGCTTGGTCTTGTTGTCGCTCTCCAGAAGCCCGTACCCATCGGCGTTGTGCATGGCGAACAGGTACGTCCGGGGGAACCCGTGGCGCATGTATTCGACCAGCAACATCGGGATGCTTTTGGCCTGCGCTGACAGCGAACCGGTCAGCCCGGTGCCGTTGGCGATGTCGGCCTCGACGTTGTACCCGCACTCGGTCGGCACGAACGGCTTGATCGTCCCGCCCACCGGCAAAATGTTGTTGAACCGCGTCTCATTCATCTCCAAGCTGGCTTCCGGCACGCCGCTGCCCTGGTAGGAATGCATGTTCCCGAAGTCGAACGCCGTGTTCGGCTTGGCCTCGGAGTAATCGGAGAAGATGGCGGTGAAGGCGATGACCGGGATGTCCTTGGTCTGCTCGTCGGCCTCCAGCAGCGTCACGAGGTCGGTCATGAACTTCCCGCCGGCCGCCTCGTCGATTTTCCCGTCGTATTTGCTGTTCAGGTCGCTGTCGAACTTGTTGTTGACCTCGTTGGGGCCTTCGATGTCGGCGATCAGCCCCGGCGGGTACTGCTTGATCATCACCATGGTGCCGTCGGGCTTGTCGCGCAGGCTGTCCAGCAGCACCATCGGGCGCACGCCATGTTCATTCCACGCCTTGACGTACCCCTCGATGCGCTGGGGCAACTGCTCGCGTCCCTTGCGGGTGTCCCACACCGCCACCCGGTAATAACGAATCCCCAAGTCGAACAAATTCGGGTTCGGGTCGGCCGAAAGCCCGATCGCCTCGACGAAATCCTCCGCCCGGATCGCCGGCTGTGTCCGCGGCTGCGGCGTCGGCCCGCCTCCGTACATGTCGAAATACCCCAGCGCCGGGGACGCCGCCGCCAGCACCGATGCGGCCAACGTCGCCGCCCATCTTTTACCGCCGCAGAAGCGCGTCATGACGTTTTCGCCTTTCGCAAATCCCACGAAAAATGAACACTCAATGTAAAGTACGCCGCAATGGAGCCACCGTTACAGGCGCCGCGCCGATCGTGACATTCGTAAGGGCCTATGCCGATCCAATCAGTCCCTGGCCTCAACCGGTCGTGGTCCGACGGTGGAGAGGTCCAGGGGGCGGAAGCCCATGGCGAGGGCGGGGCTGTCGGGGGCGAGGGTGAAGTCGCGTTGGGGCAGGTCGGCGAAGCGGGGGTCGGCGACGATGGAGTGGACCTCGAGGCCGGTGGCGCGGATTTCCTGAAGGGAATGGCGGGCGCCGCCGCGAGACTTGAACTCGCCGAGGCCGAAAGGCGTGTCGTTGGCGATGTCGAACAGGAGATTGTGATCGGAGTGAATGGGGATTTCGACCGACTTGCTGTTGTAGCCGGCGTAATGGATGGGCTGGTCGTCGGCCACGATGATGTTGCCGGTGAGGTTGAAGGCGATGTGGCTTTCGTAACGGCCCAGGGCAATGATCGATTCGCCGCCGAATGCGAAGATGTTGTTGCGGACGATGAGCTCGCGTCCGTAGTGACAATGGAAACAGGCGCAAGCGGTGTCGTGGCAGAGGTTGTCCTCGATGATGATGTGCGATGAGCCTTCGTCGGGGTAAATGGCCCAGCCGCCGTAGTGGGCGGTGATGACATCGTGGATGTGGTTGCCGCGAATGGTCGAGCCGGGCTGGACGCCGAGAGTGTAGATGCCGCCCATGTCCGAGAGCAGCCCTTTGCCGATGTGGTGGATGTGGTTGTGGTCGATGTGGATGTCGCGGGTGGCGCTTTCGGCATAGCCCCAGACCCAGCCGACCGACACGCCGGTGTAATGGGTGTGGTGGATGTGGTTGTGGGCGATGGTGGATTCATGGGCGTGGCAGGCGATGACGCCGATGGCGGCCTTGAAGACCTCGCCGATGTCGTGGATGTGGTTGTCGGTGACGCGGTTGTGGCCGCAACGCCGGTGGGGGGGCGCCTTGGCGTTGGCGCCGAGGATCTTCACCCCGCCGGCGCCGAGGTCGAACAGGTGGTTGCCGACGATGCGGTTGGAATCGCACCCTTGGCGGAGGTTGAGGGCGTAGCCGCCCATGGCGGACACGGTGAGGTCCTCGAAGGCGCAGAATCGCGCGGCGTCGCAGTCGATGGCGCCAATGACGCCAACGGCGGCTTGGGCGTCGGAGGCGAAGAGCACGCGATCGGGAACGGTGTCGTGGTCGGGTACCATTCCGTCGCTGGCGCGCCAGTCGGTGTTATGCAACGTCAGCCCGCGGAAGGTGAGGTGTTCGACGTGGCGCTGGGCGTCGGGGTCGCCCTTGAGGATCAGGCACTGTGCGATGCGGGGGGCGGCGATGCGGGTGACGTTGATTGTTTCCCCGTCGCGAGGGAGGTAATACACTCTGCCGGCGGGGCGGTCGAGATACCATTGGCCGGGGGATGCAAGGGTCTCGAAGACGTTTTCGAGGCGGTATTCGGCCCATTTCGGGGAATGATCGACTGTCAGTCGGAGGATGGACCGTCGAGAGCTGGTGAGCGTCCCGGTGTCCTTGTCCCAAGACAGCAGGGGCATTCGCTCCTCGACCCAATAGTGGCTGATGAGGGCGTCGATGTCGGCGAGGTTTCGGAAGTCGCGGACATCCTCGGGGCGGGTGAGGAAGCTCTTGGTTCCGGCGAACAGGGGGGCGTCGAAATTGATCTCGGGCACATCGGCGATCGGCAGCGTTCCGTCGGCCGGGTACAGGGTGCGCGGACGACGGGCGCCGTCCACGAAGAGGCTCTTGAAGTTCCACCGCCCGGCGGCGACATCGGGCAGGTCGGCAACCCAGGCGACAACGCCGTTGGGCAGCGTTTCGGTTCGCCAGTTTTCGATGGGGGATGAGCCGTCGAAGACGGGTTTTTCGTCGCGGTAAGCGGCATAGGTGATCGGGCCGGAGTCGTCGGGGGTGAAAGCGACGGGTTCGGCAAGCGGGTATCTTCCGCCCCGGATGTGGACGGTGACGGGCCAGCGGATCCGGGCGTCGCGCTTGAGTTGGCGGATGCGGTCGCGGGCGCCGGCGAGGGTGGCGAGGGGTCCGTCGGTGGCGTCGGCGTCGGGGTGAGGCAGGCGGCCGGTCCAGTGATTTTGCCCGTCGGGCGCGATGAACAGTTCGAGCATGGAGGGATTCCGTGGTTGGGAATGGATGGCGGCGGAGGTCGCCGGGTTGGTCAAAAGAATATAGCGGAGCGCCCGTGGTGCAAGATGGGTGTGGGACGATCAAGAAGTAGGGAAGTTGGGGCGAGGCTCCCCCGTGACGAAAGGGCGCCCACCGCGCGGAGCGGCGGGCCGGCGGCGGGACATCTCCGCCGCGGGGAATGCGGAGGACGGGGCGGGCTTGGGGTTCGGTGAGGTGTCGGAGGGTGTGTCGGACGGTTTGACGCCGCGGGGGGGATCGGATAATTTCCGGCCCGTCGGTTGGAGAGGTGGCAGAGTGGTTGAATGCGCCGGTTTCGAAAACCGGTCTGCCCGCAAGGGTAGCGGGAGTTCGAATCTCCCCCTCTCCGTTTTTCTGCAACGTCGATTTCGCAAACCCTTCAAATTGAAGGGTTTACGAGAATTGCGATGGACGGTCGGGGGGAACCGGGACACGAACCGGGACAAATCTGTTGTCTGCGGCCGAATTGTTGGAACCATTT
>JBBSAF010000004.1:0-22166 GCA_038252525.1 Tepidisphaerales bacterium | reverse complement strand
CGTCGGTGCGCCTGATCTACAAGCTCCTTAAGCTCATCGGCGCTGCCGTAGGCGCTTTCGGGGGCAAAGAAGTAGGCAGGGTTGTAGCCCCAACTGACATCACCCGGGAACTCCTGAATCGGCATCAGTTCGATGGCGCGCACGCCCAGGTCGCGGATGTAATCGAGCTTTTCGGTGACTCCCTTGAAGCTGCCCTCGGGGCTGAAGTCGCCCACGTGCAGCTCGTAGATCACCAGTTCGTTCATGGGCCGGGCGCCATAGCCCTCGTCACCCCAGATGTAGGGATCCTTGCCCACACTGATCAGCGCATGGGGCTGAGGGTTGCCCTCCTCCCAGAGCAGTTTGTGCGCATAGGGGTCTGAGACATAGGTGGGTTTGTCGGTCTCGGCGACGCCGGCGATGTCGAGGTGGAGCCAGGGGGTTTTGGGGTCGGTGTCGGGGATGAAATGGCTGAGGAAGGCGGCGCCTTGAATGGGTTGGCCTTCGCGGCCGGCGGAGTTGACCAGGTCGGCGGATTCGGCGACGACCATCCACTTTTTCTCGTCGGGGCCGAGGGGGAGGCGCCAGAGTCGTTCGCCGGCGCGGTTGGCCGCGGAGTTCACTTGGTTGAAGAGGTCGTCGTCGTTGCCCATGGCGCCGGCGATGTCGCGGCCGAGGGCGACGATGACGCCGCCGGTGAGGGTGGCGAGATCGACGACGGCGGCGGGCGCGTAGGTTTCGAGTCCCCAGGCGAGGGCGTCGGCGAGGACCAGGCGGCCTTCGGCGTCGGTGTTGGTGACATCGACGGTGACGCCATTGTACATGCGGAGGATGTCACCGGGACGGTAGGCGGTTTCGGAGATGTGGTTCTCGGCGGCGGCGAGGATGCCGATGACGCGGCGCGGCGTCTTGAGGCGCGACAGGGCGGCCATGAGTCCGAGGACGGCCATGCCGCCGCACTTGTCGAAGATCATCCGGCCCATTTTGTCGGCGGGCTTGATGGAGATGCCGCCGGTGTCGAAGGTGATGGCCTTGCCGACGACGAGAATGGGTTTTTCGGGTTTTTTTCGGGTTTTTTGGCTTGTTGGCCGGGAGGCGTCGGGATTGTGATCGAGAACGATCAGGCGCGGCGGGGTGGCTTGGGCGCCGGCGCCGACGGCGAAGAGGCCGCCCATTTTCAGGCGTTTCATTTGGCGCTCGTCGAGGATGGTGCAGGCGAGGCCGGATTCGATGGCCAAATCGCGGGCGACCTGGGCGAGGGTGAGGGGGTTGAGGTCGTTGCCGGGTCGCGAGGCGATGGTGCGGGCGAAGTTCTGGGATGAAGCGATGATGGAGGCGCGGTCGATGGCGCGGCGGGCGGCGGCCGAGGCGGGGGCGATGAGGGTGCAGCGGAGTTTGGAGGGCTTGGGGGCGTGATCGACCTTGGCTTGTTTTTTGGTCAGGGCGCCCTTGTATTCGGTGAACTCGAACGCGCCGAGGTGGAAGCCGGTGGCGAGGGCGGCGAGGGCGCTGGCGGTCGCGGGGTCTGCGGGGACGATGATCGCAACGTGGGCAAGGGAACGTTTGCGAGCTTCGGCGGCGAGAACCGCGGCGGCGGCGCGGAGGGATCGCTCGGAGGCGAGATCATCGAGGGCGATGACGATGAGGCGACGGATTGGAGCGCCGTCGAGAAGATGGAGGGAGAGTTGGTTGGGCTGGGTGGGAAGGAGGCCGGCGTCGGCGAGATTCTTAAGGGCGGCGCGGAGATCGGCGGGCAGGGCGTCGAGATGCGACGGATTGGCGGCGGCATCCTTGGCGAGCAACACGGCGATGGCGTCGGCGGATTCGGGAAGGGACGAGGCGAGATCGACGGTGGCGTTGTGGTTGGTGGGAAGCATGGAGGGGATGTACGGCGGGCGGGCGGGATTGTCCAGAGGGAAACAAAGACGCGGCGAAGCGCCCCGCGACAAAGGACGGGATTCACCCTGTGGACAAAGATGCGCCGGCAGCGCGGCGTGATGCGGAGACGGTACGCCCCGCCACGAAACGATCAGGCGATTGAGACGGTGAGCGATTGGGTGGTGACGGGGAGGCAGGCGTTGGTGTCGCAGGGTTGATATTGGAGCGAAAGGTCCACCGGGGCGCGGGGTGGGCGTGTGAAGCGGACGGCGATGGTGAGGGATTTTTCGTGGATGGTGAGGGGCTGGTCGGCGAAGGGGAATCGGCGGGTTTCGCCGGGGGGATAGTCGATGGATTCGACCAGGCGGGCGGCGGGGCCGGTGATGGAGAGTTGGGTGGCGCGCAGGCCGGTGGCGGTGTCGTGGGCGTTGAGATGGAAGCCGTCGAGGATGTCGGCGCGCACGGCCAGCGTGGTGTCGTCGGACCATGCGGCCGAGAGGGTGACGACGGATTTGGCGAGGGCGCCGGGGGAGAGGGTGCGGAAATCGGAATCACGGGCGCCGGCGGGGACGGGGATCGGGCCGAGGCGGCGGACATATTGGATCGCGACTTGGAGGAGGGCGGAGGATGATTCGGGATTGTCGGCGAGGGTGGAGGCAAAGGCGGTGAGGATATCGCGGGCGCGGTCGTCGTGGCCGAGGTCGATGAGGGCCGACGCGGCAATGGCGTTGCCGGAGGGGAGGGGCGAGTCGGTGGCGATCTTCTGGCGGACGAGGATGTCGGTTTGGTCGGCGGGGGAGAAGTAGAACCCACCGCGATGGGGGTCGGCGAAATCGTCGAGCATTTTCATGGCGAGGGTGGCGGCGTGTTGTTGCCAATCGTCATTGCCGGTGGCGTCGCGCAGGGCGATGAGGGCTTGCATGAAAAAGGCGTAGTCGTCGAGGAAGGCGGGGATGGCGCCGGCGGGTGCGCCCGGGGCGGCGGGGGTTGAATCGAGATCGGGGCGGGAGGAGCGGATCAATCCGCCATCGGGGGTTCGGTGGCGACGGAGCAGATAATCGGCGGCCTTGGCGGCGGCATCGAGGTATCGCGGCTCGTCGAGCAATTGGCCGGCGAAGGCGAAGGCGCGGATGGTCAGGGCGTTCCAGGCGGTGAGCACCTTGCGATCCAATGCGGGTTGCGGGCGGGTGTTGCGGACGGCCAGCAGGCGTCGGCGCATGTCGGCAAGGCGATTTTCGAGGGACTCGAGGGGCTCGTCGAGTTCGCCGGCGATGTCGGCGACGGGGCGAGGGAGGCGGAGGACATTGCGGTCGGGAACGCCGTCGCCATGGTGGGGATCGGCGAAGTTGAAACCGTCGGATAGGCCGTACACGCGGTTGAAGAGGGGGCCGTCGTCGGGGCCGAGGGCGGAGACGATCTCGTCGGGGGTCCAGAGGTGGGTGGCGCCCTCGCGGGTGTCGGTTTCGGCGTCGAGGGCGGTGAAAAAGCCGCCGGAGGGGGCGGTCATGTCGGAGAGGATGAAGTCGAGGATACCGCGGGCGACGGTGGCGTGGTCGCGGCGCTCGGTCTGGCGATAGGATTCGAGATAGATCCAAGCGAGCATGGCGTTGTCGTAGAGCATGATCTCGAAGTGCGGGACGATCCAGGCGGCGTCGGTGGAATAGCGGTGGAAGGCGCCGCCGAGGTGATCGCGGATGCCGCCGGCGGCGAGGGCGTCGAGGGTGCGGGCGATCATGTCCATGAAGCCGTCGCGGCGGTTGGAGCGGCGGGAATCGTCGAAGTCGAGGTTGCCGGTGGGGGTGGCGCAGTAGTGCAATAGGAGTTCGAGAAACGTCTGGCGGGGGAACTTGGGCGCCGAACCGAAGCCGCCGTTAATCGGGTCGAAGTCGGCGACGCAGCGTTGGAGCTGGCGGTCGATGAAGTCGGCGTCGATGGCCAAGTCATGCGGCGGCGGCGGCGGCTCGGCGAGTTGATGGAGGATTTCGAGCAGTTGGTCGGTGGTTTGGCGCACCTCGTCGGGGCGGTTGTGGTGGGCATCCTCCATGGCGCGGAGGAGGGTTGGCAGGCCGGGGCGGCCGGGGCTGTCGGTGGGGGGAAAGTAAGTTCCGGCGTAGAACGGCTTGAGGTCGGGGGTGAGGAAGACGCTCATGGGCCAGCCGGCGTGGCGGGTGAGGATTTGGGTGGCGGTCATATAGAATTGATCGACATCGGGGCGCTCTTCGCGGTCGACCTTGATGTTGATGAAGCGGCGGTTCATCTCGTCGGCGATGGAGGGGTTCTCGAAACACTGCCGCTCCATCACGTGGCACCAATAGCATGTGCTGTAGCCGACGGACAGGAAGATCGGTTTGCCTTGGGAGGTGGCGGCGGCAAAGGCTTCGCCGCCCCAGGGGAACCAATCGACGGGGTTGTGGGCGTGTTGCAGAAGATAGGGGGAGGTTTCGTTGATGAGGCGATTGGGGCGGGGCATGGGGGTCTCCTTGGGCGTTGGCATATGTGCAGGATAGGCGGGAGCGGCGTTGGATGGCTAGGGTCTTTTCGCGGACAGCCTCTTTTCGCGGCGGGGTTCGCGGCGGGTTCCAAAAACCGTGAAACGATTGGGCGGGCGGTCGGCGCGGGGCTAAGATTCGGACATGCGGATCGTCGTGGCCATCACGGGGGCGTCGGGGGCGATGTATGCCCAACGGTTCGTCGCCGGGGCGGTGGCGGGGAAAGTCGAACTGCATCTGGTCGTTTCACCCTTGGGCCGACGGCTGCTGCATGATGAGCTGGGGATGGAGGGGGTGGATTTGGCGAAGTTGGCGGGGACGGACGATCACTCGATCACGCTTCACAATCACAACGATGTCGGGGCGGTGTTGGCAAGCGGGTCGTTCCGGCACGAGGGGATGGTGATCGTGCCGTGTTCGAGCAACACGTTGGCCGAGGTCGCGCACGGGCTGGGGGACAATCTCATCAGCCGGGCGGCGGCGGTGACGCTGAAGGAGAGGCGGAGGCTCATCATCGTTCACCGGGAGATGCCACTCAGCGCGATCGACGTGAACAATTACAAGATTTTGTCGGACGCCGGGGCGATTTTGGCGCCGGCGAACCCGGGGTTTTATCAGAATCCGACGACCGTCGGGGAGGTGGCGGATTTCGTGGCCGGGAAATTGCTGGATCTCATCGGGATCGACCACGCAATGGACACGCGGTGGGATCCGAAAACGCCGCGTCCGCCGATGACACTGGGTCGTCAGAACACGGCGCGCCCGCCCACGGAACAGGGGGGTGATGGCGCGCCGCGTCCGCCGATGATGTTGGGCGGCGAGGTGCGGCCATGAGCGCGGTCGCCGCCGGGCCGCGTGCGATGGGCAAGAAGGTCGAGTTGCTCGCGCGGGACATCAAACTTGGGCACAGCGTCTTCGCGTTGCCGTGGGCGATCCTGGCGACGTTCCTGGCGGGTCGGACCTTGCCCGGCGGGCTGCCGCGGTGGGGACAGGTGGCGCTGATCGTCGTTTGCATGGTGTCGGCGCGGACGCTGGCGATGGTGGCCAACCGGCTGATTGACGCCCGGCTGGATGCGTTGAATCCGCGCACCGCCGGTCGGGCGATCGCCGCGGGGGCGATCTCGCGGGCTTTCGCCGTGGCGGCGATCGTCGTTTGCGCCGCGGTGTTCAACATCGCGGCGTGGGGGTTTTTGGCGGTGTATGGCAATCCTTGGCCGATCATCTGGGCGAACCCGGTCCTGCTGTTCCTGGGCGCCTATCCGCTGCTGAAGCGTTTCAGTGGGTTGTGCCACTATTATTTGGGGGTGGCGTTGGCGCTGGCGCCGGTGTGCGCGTATGTGGCCATCGCGGGCACGCTGGCGGCGCCGCCGCTTTGGATGGCCGGGGCGGTGTGGCTGTGGACGGCGGGGTTCGACATCATCTACGCCTGTCAGGATTTCGACAGCGACCGGGCCACGGGGGTGTACAGCGTTCCGGCGAGAATCGGCGTGGGTCCGGCGTTGTGGGCGGCGCGACTGACCCACGCGGGGGCGATGGGATTTCTGATCGTGTTGGCGACGACGACGGCGGCGTTCGGGGGGATTTTCGCGGTTGCGGTGGCGCTGGCGGGAGGACTGTTGATCGCGGAACACGCGCTGGTGCGGGCCGATGATCTGTCGCGGGTGAACGTCGCGTTCTTCACGCTGAACGGCGTGATGAGCCTGCTGATCGGGGGTCTGGGCGTGATCGACCTGTTCGTGTGATCGTGTGATCGGGTGATCGGGTGATTGGGTGATCGGGTGATCGGGTGATCGGGTGATCGGGTGATCGGGTGATTGGGTGATCGGGTGATCGGGTGATCGGGACCGACGGGGCGCGGGGGGCGGGGGCGAGGAAAGCTTCAGGCGGCGAGCACGGCGCCGATGGCGGATTTGGTGTTGGAGATGACGACCGTTTCCCAGAGGTCGATGCTTTCGAGTTTGTAGCGGTAGTCAACTTGCACGCCGGTTTTGCGGACCAGATCCTGCAGCGGCAGGTCACTGCGCCAACCCAGGCGGGTGCAAAGCGGGCAGAGCCATTTCTCGAAGAGGGCGATGAATCGGTTGGTGGATTGGAAATGGTTGACGATGACGATTCGCGCCCCCGGCTTGGCCACCCGCTGGGCCTCTTGGATCAGCTTGAAGGGGTCGGAGACCACGCTGATGACGTGGCTGATGAAGACGTGGTCGAAGCTGTCGTCGGCGAAGGGCAGCCGCATGGCGTCGGCCTGGAAGACCATGGCGTGGTCGAGTCCGCGTTCGGCGATTTTCTTGCGGCACTGGCGGAGCATCCCGTCGGACAGGTCGATGCCGACGATCTTGCCGCGATTGGGGTAATAGTTGAGGCTGACCCCGGTGCCGATGCCCAGGTCCAGCACGCGGTCGGTGTCTTGGATGTCCATGTGCCCGATGGCGCGGGCGATGCGGCGTTTGACGAGGCGCCCGAAGGTCGCGTCGTAAAAGACCGAGTGAAAGTCGTAGATCGCCTTGGTGCTGGATTCCTGCATGGCTTGCGACACCTTCCCTGGCCGACTCGGGGCCCGAAGCGGGCGACGGTGTTGTCGGATCGTTCCAAAGTATCCGCCGGCGGGTTGCTTGCCAAGGGCGCTAATCCGCGGATCGAGGGTCCGGCGAACCCGACATTTCGTCGGCGAGACGGGTCAGGACCGTCCCCATGCGGCGTTGTTGGTCGGATCGGAGGCTGAGGCCGCCGAATCGGACGCGGTAAAACATTTCCGTGAGGCGGCGGATGGTGTGGTAGGTCTCGGAGGGCAGGAAGCTCAGCGAATCGCTGAACTCCATGGGGGTGAGATGGGTCGGGCGGCGGATGTGGTGGCGATCGAGCAGCCTCAACAGGTCATCGTAAAATCCGAGCTGTCTGGCCAGCCTCGTCCTGTCCGAGACCGGGAGGGCGTCCAACCCGATACGTTCAGCGCGTCGGCGCAGCTTCATGCGCTCATAGACGAACCACCCCACGGCCCCGACCAGCACCGCGAGCATCATCACCACCACGATGCTCAGCACCCGCGACGACAGGTCGTAGATGTTGATCGACAGCCATCGCCGCAGCCGCGTCATCCATTGCGATCCCGCGCCGGCGGAGTTCACCAGATGCACGTCAACCTGGGTAATGAGATTTTGCCGCGAATCGCCGTCGTAGGCGACGACGTTGCTGGCCCACTGGAATTGCAGGTAGTCCAACCAATGCTTGAGGCGCTGGGCGAGCGTGGCGGTGCGCGGGGCCTCGCGCCCGCTGGTGGGGTCGTACGTGCGCCAACCGTCGGGGGTGTTCACCTCGACCCAGGCGTGGGCGTGGGACTGGCGGACGATGTAGTAGTCGCCGACATCGCTGTATTCGTCGCACTTGAAGCCGATGGCCATGCGCGCGTCGAGTCCGAGGCTCTGGCACAGGACCGTCATGGCGCCGGCGAAATACTCGCAGTGGCCCCTCTTGAAGTCCGTGAGGAATCCGACCAGGGGATCGGTGTCGCCGAGTTTGCGCGCGTCGGTCAGGTCGAGGGTGTAGGTGAATTGGGTTTGCAAATAACGTTCGATATTGGCGGCGATGTCCGCGTCAATGGCTTGCGGGCCGCCGTTGGGCTGCCGGCGGGGCGCCAGCGGGCCGGCCGCGTCGGCGCCCGAGACCGCCGGATCGCGGGCGATGGCGGCGATGCGGGGGTCGATGTTCGATCGGGGCGACGTTCTCGACGGTTCCTGGGCGCCGTCGAATGGCATTGGGGTCCCCGCCGGTTCCGCCTCCCCGGTCATGCGGGTCGAGCAGGTCACGTCATACCGCATTGTGGAATACAGCGGTTCGCGCGCCGACAGGGTCTGGTCGCGCAGGCCGTACGAGAGGCTTGTGCGGTGCGAAGGGGTGAGGGTGATCGGGGTTCCCACCACGAAGAGTGCCTGTGTTCCGGTCGGCTGCAACGTCACCGAGAGCCGCGTGTCGGCCGGGGCGGATTGCCGGGAGATCGTCGCGGTCGCCCCGTCGTCGATGTCGATTCCGCGCTGGAGTTGCGGCGATCGCACCCATTGCCACGGGCCGGCGCCGGTCACACCGCCCTGCCCGCCATAGAGGTCCAGTGTCATGCCGCGCAACAGGAGGGGAACCTGCCCATGCAGCGGCTTGCCGTCGCGCCAGGCCTTCACATGGGCGACGACGGAGGTGTTTTGCGTGATCCGCGCCACCTGTTGGAAGCTCACCTGGTCGCTGAAACCGGTGAGGGTTTGGGATGCGCGGAATTGCAGCGGACCGAAGAGGTTGGCGCCCGCCCCGCGGGGAAACAGGACGAAGACCGTCAGCGCCGTGGCGCCCGCGAAGGCCATGACCAAGGCCGTGAGGCGTCGCATGGACGACCCCAGGCGGCGCTCATCGTGGCGCAAGGCCGACGGCGCGATCCGCACATTGGCCGCGCTCATGGCCGTCGACGCCGCGTCGGCCTCGCTTTTCAGATGGAACAGCAGACAGGCGTAGAGCGAGAGGACCAGGTAGGCGATGAGCAGCACACCGAAGAGCAGGCTGGCGGTGCTGATGGCCGCGGCCACCATGAGCAGGAGGCTCAAAACCAGGAGTTGGGCGTCGTCGCGATTGGATCGGCGTTCGTAGAGCTTGACGAGTTGCAGCACCACGAGGAATCGCCCGATCACAAGCACGGGGGTTCCGCCCGGCGCCCCCACTTGCAGGCCGAAAAACGCCAGCGCCGCCAGGGTGATGGCATTGGCGAGCCAGCGCGGCAGCGGGTGGAAGCGTCCCGCTCGCACCCGCCACAGGTTGTATGCGACAAGGGTCGACGCCAGCACGAACATCCCCGGCGCCTCGGCCGAGAGCGCGAAGCCCACCATGCCCAGGATGACCACGGTGAAGAGGACCGGGCGGAATTGGCGGATGTCATACACGGTCGGGGTCTCCCTTGCGGGTGGAGAGGGCGGGATCCTGGTCGGCGGGCATGGTGTGGGAAAAGTCGATCCCCGGATCGAATCGGAACCAGCGGTTCGACTGTTCGGACACGCTCGAGAGCGCCACCAGGCTCCCCCGCGCCCGCTCGCCCAATCCCATTTGCACATCCCGCGGGGTCAGGATGATGCCGGTGGTGTCGGCGCGGGTGACATCCCGGCTCTCGTCGAGAAGTTCCTGGAAATCGTGGGCGGTGTTGAGCGGCAGATCCGACAGCACCGCCAGAAGGTCGCGTCGCCGGCGCTTGCCGCGCTGCGGGTCGATGCGCGCCCAGTGCCCGTTCCAGCACAACAATCCCACGAGGAGGTCCGCCTCGGCGGCGAAGTTGACCAGGGACGCCGCCATGGCGATGGCGCGTTCGACGGCGGCGTGCGACGCGGGCGATCGGTCGGGCAGGTGCGTGTCCACCAACAGGACCAGTCGCGGGGGCGTGGCCCGCGTCATCTCCCGCGTGACCAGCGAGCCGCTGTGGGCGCTGCGCCGCCAGTGGATCCATCGCGGGCTGTCGCCGGCGCGATATTGGCGCACGCCGTAGAACTCATCCAACCCCCCCCGCCGCGGACGGACCGTGGGGCCGGCCTTCTCGGCGGCGCGGGCCAGTTGCAGCACCTTTCGGTCCACCATGGCGCTGGCGGGGTGAACGGTCATCTCGTCGATCTCGCGGCGGATCGTCGCCCGCTTGATGAACCCGAACGGGAAGCTCGTGGCCACCTGGTATCGCTCGAGGCGGTGGCGTCCGCGGCGTTTGGGAATCACCTCGGCGGCCACGGTCGTGGTCGTCCGCGGCGCCGCGTGCAGCATGTATGCCACCGGCTGGGCGACGAACGCCTCGGACCCCTCGAGCTCGGCGAATCCCACCGACAGGCTTGGCCAGAAGCGCTTGTCGTTTGTGAAGGCATAGTGCATGACCATGGGCGACCCCACCGTGGAGGTCTCGGGGATGATGCGACGCACCTGGACCTTGTGCAGCACCAGCCGACTGATGAGGAAACTGACCATCAGGACGCCGATCATCAGCCCGAACACCCCGAACAGGAGGTTGGCCTGGCTGTTGACCGCGGCCAGCCCCATGAAGAGCATCATCGAGGCGTAGACCAAGCCCGTCATGGAGAAATCGAGCGATGGGCGTCGGCGCACGAGGGTGCCGCACTGCTCGTGGCGGATCTTTCGCATGGGACGCGAAACCCACATCGGCGCGGCTCCCGTCAATGATCGCCCTCGAAACCACCGTTGACCGAACTCAGCGCGGCGCGGGGACCTGCTGGAGGATGCGCTCCAGGATGCGACCCGTGGCGCCGGCCTCCCCGCCGCCCTGCATCTGGGTCTTGCCGATGGATCGGTGGGCACAGACCGCCACCACCAGCGCCTTCACGTCATCGGGCAACACGTGGTCGCGCCCGGCCAAGAGCGCCGCCGCCTGGGATGCCTGGGTCAACGCCAGCGCCCCGCGCGGCGAGACCCCCAGATGCAGTTGCTCGTCACCTCGCGTGGCCTCCACGATGTCGAGGATGTAGTCCACGATGGCAGGATCCATTTTCACCCTCGGCACCTGATCCTGGAGTTCGACGATCTCCTCCATGGTCGCCACGGGTCGCAACTCGTTGAGCGTGAAACGCCCCGGTTGCGTGGTGAGGATTCGCCGCTCGGCCGTGCGGTCGGGGTAGCCGACGCCAATCCGCAGGATGAAACGGTCGAGCTGGTTTTCCGGCAGGAAATAGGTTCCTTCGAACTCGAAGGGGTTTTGGGTGGCCACCAGCATGAACGGGCGTTTCAGCGGGAAGGTGTGGTTCTCGATGCTGACCTGCTCCTCGCTCATCGCCTCGAGCAGGGCCGATTGCGTCCGCGGGGTCGTGCGGTTGATCTCATCGGCCAGGACGATGTTGGCGAAGATGGGTCCGGGCTTGAACTCGAAGGATTGGGTCTGGGAGTTGAAAATCGAGACCCCCAGTACGTCGCTGGGCAGCAGATCGGGCGTGAGTTGGATGCGGCTGAATTTGCAATCGAGACTTCGCGCCAGCGCCCGCGCCAGCACCGTCTTGCCGACGCCAGGCACATCCTCGATCAGCACATGCCCGCGCCCCAAGAGTCCGGTCAGCAGCAAGTCCACCGCGCGCGGATGTCCCAGGAAAACCGTCTGGATGTTCGCCTTCAGCCGCTCGATCACCGTGTTGACCACGTATCGCCCTCGCGTGTTGGCCGCTCGCCGGATCCCCGCTGCCGGCGCATTGTAGCGGACGGGAAGCGGGGATGCATCCGGCGAAAGGCGACACGGCGAAAGGCGACAGGCCAAACACGAACCGGCGTCGTATGGACGAATCTCACGGAAGCTCGAACAGCCGCGTGTCGTCCGGCCCGAACCAGCCGATGTCCATGCGCCCGGCCACCGCCGCCGTCACCTGCGGATTGTACATGTACGGCTTGGATAACGCACGCGATTGCGAATCGACATGCCCGTCCGCCCATGCCACGTTGGCGCGGCCGCCGTGGCGGAAATGGATCGTGGCGTCGGGGTCCGGCGAGGGCGTCTTTTTCGGCGGGTCGATGAACGAATAGGCGATGTACGTCGGCGGCGATCCCATCAAGAACGCCGCGTCGGCGAACAGAACTTTTTCCGCCGGCCGGCGGATCTGGTTGATCCGAGCCGTGTGCGTCGGTCCGTCCATCCAGTCCATCGTGTCGTATCGCCCCCCCACCGACCAGCCGTTGTATCCATATCCCCCGCAACCGGCCTCGAACGCCGCGGCCTGCCCGGCCTTGTCGAGATAGGCGTCGAACGATGGGCACTCCTTCACGCGCCCGTCGCGCCCGAGGTAGGCGGACAGAGGCGAGCGGGCGGGGTCGAAGGCGCTGTCCGCGGTGTCGCGCACCCCGTGCCATCGCAGCAGGTTGGTCGAGTTGATGTCGAAGCCGGCGGCGACGAACCAGCCTCGGTTCTCGTTGGCGTAGCCGATGGCCGCCATCGCCACCTGGCGCAGATTCGACGCGCACACCGCCGATTGGGCCTGGCGCCTTGCCCGCGCCAGCGCCGGCAGCAGGACACCGATCAACACCGCGATGATGCCGATCACCACGAGGAGTTCCACGAGCGTGAACGCGCGAATGGCGGAGCGGCGGGCCGTCCTCATCGGCATCTCCTTCGCATCGCCGAGGTTGGCCAACCGTTGCGTGGAACCGTCGCCGGGATTCAGCGACCCGATCGCGGCATTCGGCCCCCTCGCGTTGGCCGACAGGTACGCCGTCGAGCCGGCGGAGGGCATGCCATGGAGTCGCGCCACTGTCGCCATGTGCGTCCACTCCGGGGTTAAAAACGATCCCCCCGCCGTCGTATCCCACACCATCGATTCAGGCGAAACCCCGCCAAAAATCGCCGCCAGCGCGGCGCCGTTCATTGAAACTCCCATGACGCACTGCCTTCCCGGCCGGACGGTCCGTTCGCGGGACCCGGCCAAAGAAAAACCCCGTCCACGCGGCGAATCCGAAATCTCGGATCCGCAGCACGGGCGGGGCGATGCGTCCAGTCGTGTTCGGCGATCCCGCGAGGGCGCGCCGAAATCCAATGGGTGGCTCACCCGGCCCGTCCCAATCGCGGGGACGATCAACCGTTCGGCCGGCGCACAAGCGCCAAGCCACCCTCGGGCAGGTCTTCTGGCTCGGGACCGGGACGCCGGCGCGGTCTATCGCGTCGGCCCGACGCCGGCCTTCCCGCCTCTCGGCAGTGACCGTCGTCATTCCCAATTCGGTCCCTCACAGCGGCGCGTCCGCGGCGGATTTTCACCGCCTTCCCTTCGTCCCGTTTCCGGGACGGGCATGGATGCCACCCGTCAGGTTCGAGCGATAACGTATCAGGGAATGGGCCGACCGCAAGGGGTGTGGATGGGGGGCGGAAGGAAGGCGGTAGGCGGAAGGAAAGTAGGCGGAGGGCGTAGGGAAGACGGGAGGGGGTCTATAACGCCCCGCGAGCACAAGGGAACGTGGATGGGGGCGCCGAGTCCATCGCCGCCTTACGGTCGCAGATCGTAAAGACAGGATTTCGCGGCACTTACAACTTACAACCTGTACCTCGCAACCCTCACCGACCGTGAGGGAGCGGTCGGCAACACGCAACTCACAACTCGTTCACCTGCTTGGCCGCCCGCTGCTTGCCCAGCCACTCGCACCACGGGTCCAAGCCGTCGTCGCGCAGGGTCGAGACCTCCACCACGGGGACCGTGGGGTTGAGCTTCTTGATGTCCCGTCGGAACAGGTCCTTGTCGAACGGGCAGATTCCCAGGAGATCGATCTTGTTGAGCACGAGCAGGGCCGCCTCGGTCACGATATACGGATGCTTGGCGGCCTTGTCATCGCCGCCGCATACTCCGAAAATCCCGACCTTGGCATCCTGTCCCAAATCGAATCCCACGGGGCAAATGAGGTTGCCCACGTTCTCGATGAACAGGATATCCAGCCGGCTGACCTCCATCCGCGCCAGCGCCTGGCGGACGTGCTGGGCCTCCAGGTGGCACCCCTTGCCGGTGTTGATCTGCACCACCTGCTCGCTGTATTTGGCCATCCGGTCGGCGTCGCGCTGGGTGGTGAGATCCCCCACGATCACCCCGATGCGATGTTGGCCGCCGATTTTGCGCAGCGTCGATTCGATCAAGCTGGTCTTGCCGCATCCCGGCGCCCCGATGAGATCCAGCGCCAGCACGCCCGCGCGGCGCAATCGCTCGCGGTTGAGGGCCGCGATCTCATCATTGATCTTCAACACGTTCTCGATGACCTGGACCTTCATTTCGTCGCTCCCGCGCTCGTTGGGTCGTCATCCACCTCCAACCCCGTCAACAATAGTTCGTCGCCCCCCTGGATTCCCGTCCTCCCCGATCCGCAATGACACATCGCCTCCGGTGAGTCCGCCTCGAACACCTCGCCGCAATCGGCGCACACCAGCGTCCACGGCGTCAGCGTCAATTCCAGCCGCGCGTTGGCGACGGGGTTCGACGCCGCCATGCTCGTCCACGCCAGATCCAAGGCGTCGGGGTCGATCCCCCGCAGCGGCCCGGCGGTCACCCGCACGGTCGTCGCGTGCGTTCCCGCCGGCACATGGGCCGCCACCCGCTCGATCAACGCCTCGGCGATGGAGAACTCATGCATGGGAGGCCCGCCTCAACCAGTCATCCACCCACGCCGCGATCAAGGTCCCCGCCCGATCGGCCGCCGCCGACACCGCCGCCGACAGCGACTCCCCGTGATCCCAGCACGCCCCGCCGATGGTCGTGATCCACATGTCACCGGCCGATCCATACAGCGCCCCCGCCGCGCCCGCCAATCCCGCGGGGGAGGTCAGATGCCCCAATCCCCCGCTGCCGACACCCGCGGTCTCCGGCTCGACCCGACGGCAATCGACCGATCCCGCCGGGGCGTCCGCGGCAGCGTCGATGAGCATCACCCATCGCGCCCGCGCCACCGCCTCGGCCATCTCCGGCAGGAGTTGATGGCGGATTTCCACCACCACCCGCGCATCCTCGGCGTATCGCGTCGCCAGCCGGTCGGCCACCACGCATCCCACGCCGTCGTCGCTCCGCAATGTGTTGCCGTAGCCGATGATGAGGACGAGCGGTTCAATCGCGGACGAGTTCATCGACCACCTCGCCGCCGGGTCGCGTCAACTGGATTTTCAGCGGCATCTTGCCGATGGCGTGCGTCGCGCAGCTCAGGCATGGATCGTAGCACCGAATGAGGGCCTCGCAGCGGTTGAGCATCCCTTCCTGCAATTTGTCGGCCACCACGAAATGCCGCGCCACCTGCAACACGCCGCGGTTCATGGCGAGATTGTTGTGCCCGGTGGCGATGATGAGGTTCGACCACGTGACCAAGCCGTTGGCGTCGATCTTGTAGTGGTGCATGATCGTGCCGCGCGGCGCCTCGGTCACGCCGACGCCTTCGTCGCGGTTGGGGCGGGCCCGCGCCCGCACCCGCACGCTCATGATGTCCTTGTCGGCCAGCAATTCCTCGATCCGCTCCATCCCGTACAGAATCTCGATCAGCCGCGCGTAGTGATAATGGAACGAGCTCAGCACCGGCCCGCGGTGCATCTCCCGGAACTCCGCCCATTCCTGGTCGGCCAGCGGCGTTCCCACATGGTCGATGATGTTGAGCCGCGCGAGCGGCCCGACGCGATAAATCCCGTCGGGGTACCCCAGGCTCTTGAGGTAGGGGAACTTCATGAACGAATACGGCTCGACGGCCTCGGAGATGTAATCCAGATACTTTTCGTTGGGGATCATGTCCTCGACGACCTGCCCGCGGGCGTCGACGATCCGCAGCAGCCCGTCGTAGTGTTCCAGCCCCCCGGTCGGCGTCACCAATCCCAAAAAGTGCGTCGGGAAGTTGCCGAACGAGGCGGCCTCGGCGTTGAACCGGTGCAGGTTGCGCTTGAACCAGACCAGCGTCCGTTTGGCGATCTCGAGGGCCTCGGGGACCATCGCCGAGATTTTCTCGTGCTTTTCCTTGCTCAGGGGCGCGTTGACGCCGCCGGGCACGGTCCAGGCCGGGTGGATGCGCTTGCCGCCGAGGATCTCGATGATCGTCTGCCCGATCGCCCGGATGCGGATGCCGTCGCGGGCGAGCTGCGGGAACTCACCCAGAACCCCGAAGATGTTCCGTTTGGCCGGGTCGGCGTCCATCCCCATCAAGAGGTCCGGGCTGGACAAATGGAAGAAGCTGAGGGCGTGGCTTTGCACGATCTGGGCCAGGTTCATGATGCGGCGCAGCTTGTCGGCCGTCGGCGGGATGTTCACCGCCAACAACTGGTCGCACGCCTTGCTGGCGGCCATGAGATGGCTCACCGGGCAGATCCCGCAGGTGCGCGCCATCAGCGACGGCATCTCGGTCATTGGCCGGCCTTCGCAGAACTTCTCGAAGCCGCGGAACTGGGTCACGTGGAACATCGCATCGCTGACCGCTCCGGCGTCGTCCAGCGTGAGCGTGATCTTCGCGTGCCCCTCGATCCTCGTGATCGGGTTGATTTCGATTTCGCGCGCCATCTTCAATTCTCCGTCTCGACCGGCCCCCGAACCCGACTCATTTCCCGAACCGCGTGACCGACGCGACATCCGGCGTTCTCCCCGCCAACAGCTCCGTCAGCACATAAAAAATGGCGTCCGCCGGGGGCGGGCACCCCGGGATATGCACATCCACCTTCACCAGCTCATGCACGGGCCGGACATGATCCATCAGCACCGGCAGCTTGTAGGTCGGGCGTTGCTGTTGCAACTGCGCGTTCTCCCGGTAGGCCCGGTCGAAGACATCATCGACCTTGATGTTGTTCCGCATCGCGGGCACGTTCCCCGTCACCGCGCAATCGCCCAGGGCGATCATCAACTTCGTCTTGCGGCGGATTTTCTTGAGCTTCTCGATGTCCTCGTCGGTGGCCACCGCCCCCTCGATCAGGCACACGTCCACGTCGTCGGGATATTCCTTGTAATCCACCAGCGGGCTGTAGACCACATCCACCAATGCAGCCAAGTCCAAGAGCCGCTCGTCCATGTCCAAAAACGACATGTGGCACCCCGAGCAACCCTCCAGCCAGATCGTCGCCACCCTGGCCTTGCCCTTGGCCTTTTCCCGCGCGCCGGCGACCTTGGCCGCCGCCTGGGGATCGGCCTCGGTGGGCTGCCCCGACGCGGCGCCCGTCACCGGCGGCGGCATCGCCGCGACATCGCCGGCCGTCGCCATCGTCCCCACCGGGGTCGTGACCGTGCCCGTCGCCGCGGCGTTTTTGCTTTGCTTACTCATCGTCGTTGCTCCTCATCTGCGTCAGGTACGGCAGGAACGCCACCCGTTTGGTCATCTCCGCCACCGCCGTCCCCTTTTGGCTCAGCGCCCCCGTCGGGCACACGTGCACGCACTTGCCGCAGCGCGTGCAGGTCTCCGAATCGCCCCATGGCTCGTTCAGGTCGCTGATGATCCGCGCGTCGATGCCGCGGCCCTTGGCATCCCAGGTGTGGGCGCCCTCGATCTCATCGCACACGCGGATGCACCGCGTGCACAGGATGCAGCGGTTGTGGTCCATCCTGAACAGATCGTTGCTCGAATCGACCTCCATCCGCGGGTACAGATACGGGATCGACACGTGGGTCATCCCCAGCCGCTGGGCCATCGACTGCATCTCGCACTTGCCGTTGGACACGCACACGCTGCAGACGTGGTTGCGCTCGGAGAAGAGCAATTCCATCACCATCCGACGGTACTTCCGCAACCGCGGGGTGTCCGTCGTCACCTCCATGCCCTCCTGCACCAGCGTCATGCAGGCGGGGAGCAGCTTCGGCGTGCTTTTGATCTCCACCAGACACAGCCGGCAGGCCCCCCAACCGCTCAAGCCCTCCAACGAACACAGCGTCGGAATGTCGATGCCGTTCTGCCGCGAGACCGCCAGGATGGTCTCGTCCGACCGCGCGCTGACGTCCTTGCCGTCGATGCGCATCGTCACCACCTTCGGCGGCGCCGATGTCGCCAACGGAGCCCCGGTTTGCCCGGCCGTGAATCCCGTTCCCATTCGACTCATGACCGCACCTCCTGGGTTTCGCCGTGTCCGGCCCCGACCGCGTCGGCGTGCCGGCCTTCGGGATCGTCGTCCCGGATCAACGATTCATATTCGTCCCCGAAGTACCGCAATGTCGACAACACCGGATTCGGCGCCGTCTGCCCCAGCCCGCACAGGCTGGTCGATTTCACCATGTCGCACAATTCCTTGAGCATCGCCAGATCGTCAGCCGTCGCCTTCCCGGCGATCAATTTCTCCAGCACATTGTGCATCTGCGCCGTCCCCACCCGGCACGGAACGCACTTGCCGCACGATTCGCTCATGCAGAACTCCATGAAGAACCGCGCCACGTCGATCATGCTGGAGGTGTCGTCCATCACGATCATTCCGCCGGAGCCCATGATCGAGCCCACCTTCATGAGGCTCTCGTAGTCCACCGGCATGTCCAGGAACTGCTCGGGGATGCAACCGCCGCTCGGCCCGCCGGTCTGCACCGCCTTGAAGCTTCGCCCATCGGGGATTCCCCCGCCGATCTCCATGATGATCTCGCGCAGGCTCATTCCCATCGGGACTTCGATCAGACCCGTGTTGCGCACGCGACCGGCCAGGGCGAACACCTTGGTGCCCTTGCTCTTTTCGGTGCCGATGCCCGCGAACCAGTCCCCCCCGTTCCGCAGGATCGGGGCGATGTTGGCGAACGTCTCGACGTTGTTGATGAGCGTCGGGCAGCCCCACAGCCCGCTCTCGGCCGGGAAGGGCGGTCGGGGACGCGGCTGGCCGCGTTTTCCCTCGATGCTGGCAATGAGCGCCGTCTCCTCGCCGCACACGAACGCCCCGGCCCCCAGCCGGATGTCCACGTTGAAGCTGAACGGCGTCCCGAAGATGTTATGCCCGAGCAGCGCCAGCCGGTCGGCCTGCTTGATCGCCTGTTTGAGCCGCTTGACGGCCAGAGGGTATTCCGCCCGCACATAGAGGTATCCCTGCGTCGCCCCCACCGCATAGGCGGCGATCGCCATCCCCTCCAGCACACGGTGGGGATCGCTCTCCAGGACGCTGCGGTCCATGAACGCGCCGGGATCCCCCTCGTCGGCGTTGCAAATGACGTACTTGGTCCCCGTGCGACTTTGCGCCTTGGCGACCGTGCTCCACTTCAGCCCCGTGGGGAATCCCGCGCCCCCCCGGCCGCGAAGCCCGCTGCGTGTCACCTGCTCGACGACCTCCGCGGGGCTCATCTCGCTCAGCACCTTCAACAGCCCCTCATACCCCCCCGCCGCGATGTATTCCTCGATCCGCTCGGGGTCGATGTTTCCGCAGTTTTCGAGCACGATCTTTTGCTGCCGCGCGAAAAACGGCATCTTCACGTCACACTCGAGCCGCTCGACCGGCTTTTTCTTGTCCAGCGAGGCCACGATCTCCGGCGCGTCGGCGGGCTTGACCTCCTGGTACATGGTCCCCTTGGGCTGCACGCTCACCAGCGGGCCGGCGGCGCATAACCCCATGCACCCCACTCCCTTGACCATGCACCGGCGCTCCAGCCCGGACGCGGTGATCTCCTTCTCCAACTGGTCCTTCACCTGGTCGGCCCGGTTGCTCAGGCAGCCGGCCGCCATGCACACGTGGATGCGGTGGTCGAACTGTTCCTGCGACTCCTGCTCGATGGCCGCGACTTTCTGCAGTTCCTCAGCGGTCATGGTCCGCCTCCTTGCCGACTCGTTGGGTTTGCAACAATTCGCCGATCCGCTTCAGCGTGTCGGACTTGTCCAGCCGCCCCACCACCTCCCCGTCGAACACCACCGCCGGCGCCAGCCCGCACGACCCCACGCACCGCGCCGTCAACACGGAAAGCTTGTTGTCCGCCGTCGTGTGCCCGGGCTTCACGTCATATTCCCGCCCGATCGCCTCGACCAACTGAGGGGCGCCCTTGATGTAGCACGCCGTGCCCATGCACACCACGCACGAGTGCTCACCCTGCGGCTTGAGCGTGAAGAAGTGGTAGAACGTCGCCACCCCATACACCTTGCTCAGCGGCAGCTTCAGGGAGTACGCCACGTATTTCAGGCCAATCTCATCCAAATATCCGAATGATTCCTGCAAAGTATGCAGCGCTTCGATCAGGGCGTTGCCCTCGTACCCGTGCCGCCTCATCGTGGCATCGACGATGCGCCACCGGCGATCGTTCGAGGGCAACGGCGTCTTCTGTACTTGCGCGACCATCGCGTCTCCCGTGAATTGTCCCGTCCCCGCGTTTACCACTCACCGCACCGCCATCCATTGCGACGGACGGACGCGCGCCCGATCGGCGCGCGCCCCGCCCGTCGAATCCCGTCACGCCGCGCGGCGTGTCAGCCGGCCCATGGCCCAGGCCGCCAATCCCAGCGCCGCGCATCCCGCCAAGGTCGCGGCCAGGTTGTAATCGCCCGCCACCGCCAGCGACCGCTGGAGGTCCGCCGCCCGCTCGGCCAGGCCGCCGAGTTCCGGCAGCGAAAGCTTGCCGAAGGTGTATTCCAGACCATCCGGCCAAGGGCTTGCCCCGACGCTCGCCGCCACCGCGACCACGCCCACGGCCGCCGCCGACGCCAGCGCCGCCGTCGCCACGGTCCAATCGCTCGCCAACCGCGCCAGCGCGATGGCGCCCACGGTCGCGCCGGCCTCGATCAAGCCGATCAGCGAATGCACTCCCAACATCATCCCGATCACCGCCGCGCCTTGCGAGCGCGCCGCCGGGACGCTGAGCAGTTCAATGGCGCACACCGCCGCCGCCATCACCGTCGAAGCCCACGCCCCGCCCGCCAGCGACAGCCACTTGGTCGTACCCTCGCTCCGTCCGAAATATCGCTTCCACAGGGGATACGCCACCAGGCAGGGGACGACCGCCATGTTCAGCACGTTCAGCCCCAGCGTCAGCAAACCGCCGTCGGCGAAGGCGAGACCCTGCGTCAACAGCACCAATAACATCCCGAACGCCCCGAACAGCGGCCCGAACCAATGCGCCAACAGGAAGCCCCCGATCAGGTGCCCGCTCGCCTGCGGCAACACGGTCACGTTGAACGTCTGGGCCGCGAACACCATCGCCGTGCCCAGCGCGAACTTCCACGGCTCCGGACGCTCCAGTTTTTTGGCCAGCGCCCATCCGATTCCCAAACCCGTCGTCGCCACCGCCGCGCCGTACACCGCGCACATTGGCGTCACCGCTCCGTTGCCCAAATGCATGTCAATCTCCTTGTGTTGATTCGTCCGCTTTGATTCCAGTTAGCAGATTCTCGGCAATTGTTCGCCGTAGGGCTTCTGTAGGATCCGCCTTCCGCCCAACGTCGTTTTTATTTCGCACAGCCCGTCTTCGGCCGACTCGACCTGACCGATCACCGCCGCCATCGCGCCCAGTGGATGCGAACGCATCGCCGCCAGCACCGCGTCGGCCACCTCCGCTCGGCAAGCCAGCACCACCTTTCCCTCGTTGGCCACCTCCAGCGGATCCAGCCCCAACATCTCGGCCGCATGAAGCGTCTCGGCCCGGATTGGAATATTGCCTTCATCCAACCGAATATGCAACCCCGTCCGGCTGGCCAAATCCGCCGCGACGCCCGCCAGCCCCGACCGCGTGGCGTCGCGCATGAACGCCACACCGTCCCGCCCCGCCTCCAACACCGCCTCGATGAGGGCGTTCAGCGGCGCCGCATCGCTTTTCAGCACGCTTTTCACCTGCGGCATCTCCCGCGCCAGCATCACCGCCAGCCCATGATCCGCGATGGGACCATTGATCAACAGCAAATCCCCGACCTGCACACGTGAAGGATGCAATTCCCGATTTTTCGGAATGATTCCCACCCCCGCCGTCGTGAGATACATCCCGTCGGCCTGACCGCGCCCCACCACCTTGGTGTCCCCCGTCACGATTTTCACCCCCGCCTCGGCCGCCGCCGCCCCCACCGACGCCATCACCCGCTCGACCACCGACAACTCGATCCCCTCCTCCAAGATCATCCCCAGCGCGATGCCCCTGACCCGCGCCCCGCACACCGCCAGGTCATTGACCGTCCCGCACACCGCCAGCCGTCCGATGTCCCCGCCGGGAAAAAACAGGGGCCTCACCACATACCCATCCATCGTCAGCGCCAGCCGTCCGTCGGCGTTCTCCATCACCCCGCTGTCAAGCAGCTCGTTGAGCGTGCCGTTTCCGATGTGTGGCAACACCGCCGACTCGACAAGCCCATCGGTCAACCGTCCCCCCCCCCCCAGGGCCCATTTTACATCAATGGGCGCAGATTTCCCCGATTTGCCCGCGGGTAGACGGGGCCCCCGGCGCGCCCCCCCTGGGGCCCCCAGGG
>JBBSAF010000003.1:0-22341 GCA_038252525.1 Tepidisphaerales bacterium | reverse complement strand
GCCCGCCCGCCCCCGCGCCCCCGCCCGCGCCCCCCCCGGCCCCGCCCCCCCCCCCCCCCCCCCCGCCCCCGCGGGTGGCGAAGATGATCACCGATGTGGCGGGGTCCAGCGCGGTGTTCGGTCGCGGCTGGGTGACGTACTCCAACGAGTCGAAGATCCAGATGCTGGGCGTGGGCGAATCGTTGATCGAACGGTTCGGGGCGGTATCGCGCGAGGTGGTGGAGGCGATGGCGATGGGGGCGCGGGGTCGGTCCAAGGCGGACATCGCGGTGGCGATCTCGGGGGTGGCCGGGCCGGATGGCGGGACGGTCGAGAAGCCGGTGGGAACGGTGTGGCTCGCGTGGTGCGACGCGGCCGGCGTGGTGGCCGAGCGTCACTTGATGGCCGGGGACCGGGAGATGGTGCGGGATCGGGCGGCGAAGACGGCGCTGATGGGAATACGCAAGCGGTTGGCGGTCGGAGGTTGACGGTTCGAGGGCTGGCGGAGGCGGAACGGGGGGGGTGGCGGAGGGCGTCGGGGCAAGGCGGCGCCGCAGCGGGACGATGCCGGCCGGCTCAACGCGTCTGTTCGATGATCCTGTCGCAATAGGCGTTGAACTCGTCGTCGATCGCCTGTTTTTCCGGGTCGGCGCGGAAGCATCGCACGGTGCGTTCGACGCCTTTCCAGAGCGGCATGGTGGCGGCGAAGCCGGGGACGAACGACTTGATCTTGGAGTTGTCGAACATGACGCTCGGGGACTTGTCGCCCCTGAGCGGGCCGACGAGGTTGGGGTCGAGCTCGCAGAGGCGGTCGGTCGTCACGTGGTGGAAGATGGGTTTGGCGCCGACGGACGCGCCGAAGATCTCGTAATGTTGCCGCCAGCTCAGCACCTCGTCGGACGTGATGTGGAAGGCGTGGCCGATGGCGCGGGGGTTGTTGGCCAGTCCTGCGAATCCCTTGGCGAAGTCGCTGTTGTGAGTGGAGACCCACAGGCTCGTGCCGTCGCCGTGCATGAGGATCGGAACCCCGCGGATCATGCGGTCCAGGATCGTCCAGGAGCGATGCCAGCTCCCCAGCGCCATCGGCAAGACCGTGTCGCCATAGGTCAGCGACGGGCGGATGATCGTGGCCGGGAAGCCATTGGCCCGCAGTTCATCCATCAGTCGGTTTTCGCAGGCGATCTTGTCGCGCGAATATTGCCAAAACGGATTCGCCAAGGGGGTCGATTCGGTGATGACGGGATGGGTCACCGGTTTTTGGTAGGCCGACGCCGAGGAGATGAAGATGTATTGCCCGACGTGGCCGGAAAACAGCCGGATGTCGCGCTCGACCTGGGGGACGTTGAAGGCGATGAAGTCGGCCACCACGTCGAAGGACTTGCCGGCGATCGCCTGTCGCAGGGCCGATTCATCACGGGCGTCGGCCACCAGCGATCGGACGCCCTCTGGCAGGGCCACGTCGCGCTGGCCGCGGTTGAGCACCGTGACCTCGAAGTCCGATCGGGCCGCGAGTTCCGCGCACGCGGTGCTGATGACGCCGGTGCCGCCGATGAACAGGATGCTGGCCAAGTTCGGGGTCCTCCTATTTCGATTCGTCGGGGCCTTGAAGTTGGCTTTTCATGCGGGCGGCCCGGCGCAACAGGGCCTCGGCGTCGCCGGGGCGCGTCGTGGCCGGGGTGAGGGTGTAAATGAGGCGGTGCTCGTCGGTGACCGGCAGCATCGACGTGAAGAAGTCGAGCGGAACCCACTGCCACCAAGGGGCGTACACGCGGGCGTGGGTCTTGACGGTCTGATATCCCTCCAGTCGGAGGGCCACATCATAGTCGCCGTACCACAGAAACTCGCGCGTCATGGGCGTGCGCCCGACCTCGCGGCCATTGAGTTCCACCAAGGCCCCCGGCGGATCGCTCTTGACGGTGAGTTGCCGGTGGATGCACCCGCCCGCCAAGGCGCAGCCCAACGCCATCAGGATCGTGCCGCGGATCGCGATCATGAGGGCTCCGCGGGCACGAGACGGGCGAACTTCCGGCCCAGCTTCAACACCACCGGCACGTTGAATGAATGCTCCATCTTGGGATCGACCACCTTCACGCCATCGAGCGCGACGGCCCCCTCGCGGATCTTGCGGATGGCCTCGCTGTTGCTCGCTGCCAACCCCGCTTTCACGATCAATCCCGCCAGCGGATGCGAACCGGGCGGAACCGGGCACTCGGGCATGTCGTCGGGAACCTGTTTTTTGCTGAAGACGCTGATGAACTCCGCCTCGGCCGCGTCGGCGTCGGCCGGCGCGTGCAGCCAGGCGATCAGATGCTTGGCCAGCGCGATCTTGGCGTCGCGGGGTTTTTGGGCGATGGCCGACTCGTATTCGCCGGCGGGCACGTCGGTGAGAAGCTGGTAATACATCGCCATGGCCGAATCCGGCAGGCTCATCACCTTGCCGAAGATGCCGTCGGCGCCGCTCGGCGGATCGGTCAGGCCGATGTAGTTTTTCTTGCTCTTGCTCATCTTCATCACGCCGTCCAAACCCACGAGGATCGGCGTGACGAATACGACCTGCGCGTCCTGGTGTTCATCCTTCTGGAACTCGCGCCCCACCAGGCAGTTGAAGAGCTGGTCGGCCCCGCCCATTTCGACATCGGCGTGCAGCGCCACCGAATCCCATCCTTGCAGGAGCGGATATAGAAGCTCATGCAACCGGATGTCCACCCCGTCGGCGTAGCGCTTGGCGAAATCCTCGCGGGCCAGAACCTGGGCGACGCTTTTGCGGGCCGCAAGCTTGATGATGTCCACCAAGTCCATTGTGCCGAGCCACTCGCCGTTCTGGCGCACCTCGAGGTGATCGGGATCGGTGAGCAGGATTTTTTCGATTTGCGCCCGGTACGTCAGGGCGTTGGCGTCGATCTCCTCGCTGGTCAGCACCGGGCGGGTGGTGTTGCGGCCGGACGGATCGCCGACGCGGGCGGTGTAGTCGCCGATGAGGATGACGGCCTTGTGTCCCCAGTCCTGCAATAGCCGGATGATCCGCAGTTGCACCGCGTGGCCCAAATGCACGTCCGGCGCCGTGGGGTCCATGCCGTATTTGATCCGCAGCCGTTTGCCGGAGGACAACTTGCGCAGCAAATCCTCCTCGCTGAGTATGCGCTCGCAGCGGCGTTTCAGGGCGGCGATCTGTTCGGTCGGGCTTATGGCCATGGCGGAAAAATCTCCCGTGTGCGGCGCGCGATTGTAAGGTTCCATCGCCGTCCGACAATCCCCGGTCGCCGACACCCCGGTCGCCGACGGGACGAGAAATCACCGCGATAACAGGAACACCGTCGTCGAGGCCGCGTTGAAGATCAAATGAACCCCCATCGTGGCGTAAAGATTGCCCGTCCGCTCATAGAGATATCCCAGGCACAGCGCCAAAAAGAAAATGGGCGGCGCCGACCACGCCTCATGGACCGACGCGAACAGCAAGCTCGCCAGGACAACCCCCGTCCACACCGCCCATGGCGAGCGGGGCGAGGGCGAAAATCGTCCCAATCCCCGCACGAGCAGCGTTTGCAGCAGCCCGCGGAAGATCAGCTCCTCGACGATCGGCGCCGCCAGCACCGCCACGCCGACGATGACGATTTTAAGACCCCATGGCGCGTCGAGCAGCATCCGCAGCATCTCGTGTTCCATCGGATGCTTGTAGCCGACGGCCGAGTACACCCACTCCGACGCCACAGCCGACCAGAACACCAACGGCAGTATCACCAACGCCGCCGCCGGCGCCAGGATCAGGGCCTTGAAAAACTGTCCCGGTCGCAAACCGAAGTCCCCCAGCGGGCGATGGCGCAGCCGGTTGCCCAGCACGACGGCGAGCGTGGCCGCGACATAGCCGCCGAGTCCGACCCACACCATCGCGGAGGGCGTCAGCTTCGTTGCCGTGTCGCCGGAGCGGCCCGCGAAGGCGAGGGAATACATCACCGGAACCGCGATCCACGCCGCGATCACCAGAAACAGAATGCCCGCCAGCCGCACGTTCGGCTCCCCTGGGGACAACCGCACCGGCCCGGCGATTTTGCGCGGACGATGCACCCCCAGCGCCGCGCACGATGCGACGGCCAAAAGTCCCCAGATCATTTGCCCGGCCAGGATCGGGACGCTTGGTTCATTCACGCGATCGGCTCCACATTGTTTACCATCGCCACGTCGCCCCGCCCTTTGACAATCCCCCGCGTCGGCCTACAAATACCCCACACGTCCAACCCGAGGCGATGGCAGCATGACCAGCATTCTACAGAAGATCATCGACAGCAAGAAGATCGAGGTCGCCCGGCGGAAAGTCGAGACCCCGCTCGGCGCCCTGCGCGAGACCATCTCGACCCTCGGGCGCCCGCGCAATTTCTTCCATGCCGTCACCGCCCGCACCGCCAAGCCGCTCAATCTCATCGCCGAGGTGAAGAAGGCCAGTCCCAGCGCCGGGGTGATCCGAGCCGACTTCGACCCCGTGGCCATCGCCCGTCAATACGCCGCCGCCGGCGCCGACGCCCTGAGCGTGCTGACGGACGAGATGTTCTTCCAAGGCCACCTCGACTACATCCACGCCGTCCGCGACGCGGTGAAGCTGCCGGTGCTGCGGAAGGATTTCATCATAGACCCGTATCAGGTGTACGAATCCCGCGCCGCCGGAGCCGACGCCATCCTGCTCATCGCCGAGTGCCTCCAGGTCAACGAGATGATCGACCTGCAAATCCTCGCCACCGAACTGAACATGACCTGCCTGATCGAAATCCATGATTTGGAGAATCTCTTCCGGGTGCGCGACCACGTGATCGGCTTCCCGCACAAAAGCTACTCCCTGCTCGGAGTGAACAACCGCGATCTCAACACCTTCGCCACCGATTTGGGCACGACGTTGAGGATGGTCGAATTGGTGGAGGATCGCCGGGCGATGGTGAGCGAAAGCGGCATCCACACGCGCTCCGATGTGCTGAAGCTGTCGGCCGCCGGCGTCGGCGCCGCCCTCGTCGGCGAGAGCCTCATGCGCAGCGCCGACATCGCCGCCAAGATCGCCGAGCTTTTCGCCCCGGTGGCGTGATTCCTCGAAATGCCTCCCGCCGCGAAGACCGTCGTCCCCTTACATCCGATACCCGGCGCCCCGCAAGGTCACATGCACGATCTCCGCCGGGGCGTTGATCCGCAGCGGAAACCAATTTCCCACCCCGTTGGACACCACCAGGTGCGAAGCGTCCCGCCGGTAATATCCCGACCAATAGCGGTACATCATCGGCCCGAAGCCGACGTTCTCCGACATCATCAACTGCCCGCCGTGCGTGTGCCCCGACAGCGTCAGCGGCCACCCCGCCTTGGCCGCGTGATCCAGCGCGTGGGGATGATGGGCCAGCAAGATGGGAAAGGCCTCGGGATCGCGCAGCTGCGCCAGCCGTTGCATCGAGGCGTCCATGATCGACTCGCCCCCGGTTCGCGCCTCCCCCCACGGCATGCCCAGCAGTTGCACCGTCCGCCCGCGCACGCGAACCGTCATCGCCTCGTCGATCAGCAGTGGAATGCCCGCCGCCTTCACCCGCGTGTCGAACGCCCGCCGGTTCTGGAACAGATCATGGTTTCCCTCGCACATCGCCAGCCCATGCCGCGGGTCCAGCCGGTTCACCAGGTCGATGCCCGCCGGCAGGTCGGCCAACGAATAGTCGATCAAATCCCCCGTCAACAGCACCAGGTCCGCCCGCAGCATGTTGGTGGCCTCGACGATGTCGTTGAGAATCCGCCCGCTGGTGAACTTGCCGATGTGGATGTCGGCGACCTGGGCGATCGTCAAGCCATCCAGTCCCGTCGGCAACCCCGCGACGGGAATGACGAATCGCCGGACACGGAACGATCCCAGTTGCGCCATGGATCGCATCACCGCCCCGCCGACCAGCAGCGGGGGGGTGACGGCCAGCGCCGCGCCGAGGAACTGGCGCCGTGACGGCGAGATCGAGTCCTCCGGAGGGCCGTCGTCCACCGTGGCCGTCGGTCGTTGGCGAACGATCCGGCGAACCATCCTCATGGCGCCACCCGCGATCATCGCCAGCAGCAGCGCCGGCGCCACGAGGATATGCCACAGGTAGGTCGCGGCGATCAGCGTCTTGTCGGTGAGGATGTCGGGCAGGGCGAACATCCGGCCGAGCACGAACAGCGCCACCATCGCCCCCATCAGCGTGACCATGAAACCCGCCAGCGCCACCCGCGCGATCCAACCGTGGGGCAACGCCCGCAGCCGACGATCCGCCCATCGCCACCAAAACAGGTCGGTCAACAGCAGCGTCGGCACGAGCAGGAGGAAAAAAAGTCGCATGGCTCCGCCATAATAGGATGGCTTGCGCCTCCCGGCGAAGCGGATCCCGAATCCTCCCCGGTTTCATCCTTGGAGCATTGGACCGCGACAAAACAATCCGACGCCGTTCACTTCAGCCGCAACGTCCCCATCGCCGCCGGAGAGATGTGTGGGCAGCCGTACTTCACCGGCGCCCAATTGCATGCCCGCAGCTTGCGATCCGAATCCGGGGAATCGGCCGTCGGTGCGAGCCAGTCGTAGCGTAGGAAGTTCGCCCGCATGTCCATGGGCTTGAAACGATTCAGCCCCACCCGGCGCAGCACGCTGTCGGCCGGGATCGCCAGGTCGATGATCCACCCGACCATCTTGCCGTTCCGCGTCCACGGCTTGGCGGCGGCGCGGAGTTTTTCCATGTTCCACGAAACCACCGGCCAATAATCGCGCTCCAACACCTCGTGGTTCAACACCCCTTGGGCGTCGGATTTCGCGTCGGTCGTGAGCAAGATCACTTGGTCGAACACATCGCCGGCGGGGGAGACCTGGATTTCGATGACCGCCCGGCCATCGCCGACGGGATCGAGGAAGACCTCGCAGGCATCGCCGCGATAAAGTTCGGCGTCCCGTCCCTTTCGAGGCAGATACGGCCGGGATCCCTCGCAGAGGAATCGGACGTACAGGTTGCCCGCGTCCCACATCACTCTCACCGTGGTCCCCGAGGGTTCCATCCCCTCGCCGTTCTCGCCGAGCGAGAGCGTGAGCCGCGACAGCTCGACGGCGGCGTCCCACGCGGGGTCGTCAATCTCGGCCGTCACCGCCGGCGCCGTGGTGGTTTGGGGAACGTCGGCGGTGGGGGGGGCGGCTTGGCTTAACGCGGCCCATCCCCCCATCCAGAGGACACCGACCAAAATCAGGCCGGGATGACGCTGTCTTTTCGATGAATGGAGGTATTTCATGCACCGGATTATACCCGCCATGGCGGTAAGAGTGTGAATCGCCATCGGGGGAGGATGGCAATTCATTGTCAACGCCAACCGACGGCCCATCGGCGTTGAGGCATTGGCGTGTCGGGTGGCCAGCGGCGCGGGAAGCGGACCGGTTTGATGCTGCGGGAGGACGGCGTTATACTGACGTGCTCGTTTGGCCCCCCCCGCAAGGAGATTGATTCATGGCCCGCGTGGATTTGGAGAAGGTGTCGAAAGTGTACGAGGGGGGCGTCCGCGCGGTCGATTCGATCGATTTGGCCATTGCCGACCAAGAGTTCGTGGTGCTGGTCGGTCCGTCGGGCTGCGGCAAGAGCACGACGCTGCGGATGGTGGCGGGGCTGGAGGAGATCACCGGCGGGGTGGTGCGCATCGGCGACAAGGTCGTCAACGAGGTGCCCCCCAAGAGCCGCGACATCGCCATGGTGTTCCAGAATTACGCGTTATACCCGCACATGACGGTGTACAAGAACATGGCGTTCGGGCTGAAGCTCCGACGGATGCCCAAGAAGGAAATCCACCAGCGCGTGACCCACGCGGCCCAGATCCTCGACATAGAGCATCTGCTGGATCGCAAGCCCAAGGCCCTGTCCGGCGGACAGCGGCAGCGGGTGGCGGTGGGGCGGGCGATCGTCCGCGAGCCGGCGGCGTTCTTGTTCGATGAGCCGCTGAGCAACCTCGACGCCAAACTGCGCGTCACCACGCGGGCGGAACTCAAAAAACTGCATCTGCGCCTCAAGACCACCACGATCTATGTGACCCACGACCAAGAAGAGGCCATGACTCTGGGGGACCGGATCGTGGTCATGAAGGACGGTCGCATCCAGCAGTCCGACACGCCCTTGGAGACGTACCAGCGTCCGGTCAACCGGTTCGTGGCCGGGTTCATCGGGATGCCGCCAATGAACTTCTTCGACGGAGCGATCAAAATGACGGGGGGGGAGATGGTTTTCGAGGAGGGGCGGCTGCAAAACGCCCACGAGGCCGGGAGCGAAGCCGGCGCCACGCAGCGGTCGGACGAACCGGTGGTGCTGGTGGGCGAGTTGACGTTGCCGGGCGATGGGTTTACCCTTGTGGTCCCCGATGCGGCCCGCGCGGCTTTGGCCGGGAAGGTCGGCGGGCATGTGGTGTTGGGAATCCGCCCGGAACATTTCCACCTGGATCCGGTGGAGGGCGTGACGACGCCGATGGACGTGAGGGTGAACGTGATCGAACCGTTGGGCAACGACATGGACGTGTACATGGCGACCGAACATCACAGTCACGTGGTTGGACGCCTCGAGGCCCGCGCCGGCGTGCGGATCGACTCGCGGGTGAAAGTGCATGTGGATCTGCGGAAGGTCCACTTTTTCGAACCCGGAGCGACCGGGATGAACCTGAGCCTTGCCAAAGAGCCTATCCATGCCCTTGCATAAGCAACAGCATGGATCGGCGCCCGCGGGGCTTTTCGCCCGCCCGAACGGAGGCTTTCCGATGGGTGGGTGAGTCCGTTCGACAGGTTCAGTCCCCACCCGGGCCGCCATGTTGGTGGCTCGCTTTTTTTTACATGGGTTTCGCGTGAACCCGACGTTGGCCGGACAATTGAAGACACAATCGAATTGGTGAAAAAGACATGCCGAACCCCGAGTTGTTGAGAATCGTCGATGGAATCGCCCGCGACAAGAACATAGACCGCGAATCGGTCTACAAGGACGTCGAGCAGGCGATCGGGTCGGCGTTGCGCAAGCAGTTCGACACCGAGGACACCAGCGAGTTCGCGGTGCAGCTCGACCGCGTGACCGGGGACATCACCGTCCAACGCGGCGGCGAGACCATCCCGCTGTCGGCGTTGGGGCGCATCGCCGCCCAGACCGCCAAGCAGGTCATGATCCAACTGATCCGCCAGGACGAGCGCGGCAGCATCTATGAGGAGTTCAAGGACCGCGTGGGGACGATCGTCACCGGGACCATCGCGCGGTTCGAGGGCGGGGCGATGATCGTGACCCTCACCCGCACCGAGGGGATCATGCCCCGCGGGGAGCAGATCCCCGGCGAGACCCACCAGGTGGGCGAGCGAATCCAGGCGCTGATCCTCGAGGTCCGCGACACCCCCAGCGCCGTGCGGATCATCCTCAGCCGCAGCCACCCGGAGTTGATCCGCCGGCTGTTCGAGCGCGAGGTTCCGGAGGTCGGCGAGCGCACCATCGAGCTCAAGGCGTTGGCCCGCGAGGCCGGGCACCGCACGAAGATCGCCGTCAGCTCGATCGACTCGAAGGTCGATGCCGTCGGCGCCTGCGTCGGGGTCCGCGGCAGCCGCATCAAGAACATCGTCGATGAGCTGGGGGGCGAGAAGATCGACATCGTGCGATGGAACGAATCATCGCAGATTCTCATCGGCAACGCCCTCAAGCCCGCCGAGGTGGCCGAGGTGGCGCTGTGCTTCGAGCTGGGGCGGGCGACGGTCGTGGTCAACGAGGACCAGCTCAGCCTTGCCATCGGCAAACGCGGGCAGAACGTGCGATTGGCCGCCCGGCTGACCGGATGGGATGTGGACATCCTCACGCCCACCGAGTTCCAGGCCGGCGTCGCCCGGCTGGACCAGGTGCTGCGGAGCATCGAGGGGTTCCCGCCGGAGCAGGTGGACAAGATGATCGCCCTGGGTTTGATCGACCTGCGCGATATCGAGGAGGTCGGCGCCGGGCCGCTGGTCGAGGAGCTGGGACTGGAAGAGGCCTTGGCCGACGCGGTGGTCGAGAAATGCTCGGCCGAGGCCAAGGTGTGGGCGGTCGAACAGGCGGCCAAGAAGGCGGCGGATGCGAGTTCCAAGGCGCAGGCGGCGGCCGAGAGCAAGCGGGCGTTGGACGCCCTGCTCGGCGGGACGCCGGCGGAGGGGTCGCCGGCGGCGGCGGCCAAAGAGGGCGAGGCGGCGGAGGGGGAGCCGAACGAGGCCGAGACGACCGACGACGAGACGGGCGGCGACGAGACGGGCGGCGCGGAAGGGTCCGACGACGCATCGACCGACGACGACTCGGCGCCGTCGGGATCGGAGATGCCCGGCCCGCTGGAGGCCGCCGAGGGCGGTTCCCCGGAGGTGACGGTGCATCGCCAGGAGTCCTTCGCCGACAACAGCGGCGATGTGCGATCTCCCGAGGAGCAGGCGATTCGCGGGATCGTGGCTGACGAATCCAATGGCGAGAAGGCGTTCGCCGACGAGGAGTCGGACACCGCGGCGCTCGCCGAGGGGCGCCAGGCGCCTCCGGCGCCGCGCGATGATAAGGCTTTTTAGCGTCCGACGGCGCCGGGCACGAGCCACGGCGTCGGCGGGAACGCAAGTGATTGACTGGGCGCCGGGCGACCGGAACGGTTCGTCGGGGCGCCGGATTGATGGAAGAAGGGTCGCCGGGTACCCCCAAAAAGGGCTTGGTGGCCACGGCAGTGTTTTTCGGAGACGATTTTGGCAAAAGGCATTCGAGTCAACCAACTCGCCAAGGAACTGGGCGTCGAGAGCAAGCAGATTCTCGAGAAGTGTCGCAACGAGGGGCTTGGCGACACGGTGAAGAACCACATGGCCACGCTAAGCATCGGCCTGGCCGAAACCGTGCGCGAATGGTTCCACGCCGGCGGCGGCGGCACCGCCGTCGAGACCGCCGCGCCGGTGAAGGTGGCGGCCAAGCCGCGGACATCGCGCAAGAAGACGGTTGTTGCGGCGGAAGACGATGGCGGGCGGAATCCCGCCGAGTCGTCCACCATGACCATCACCGCACCCCGGGACATGGAGGAACACGTCACCGCCGAATCGGCGAACTTCGACGCCGTCGCCTTCCAGCCTGAAACGATCGCCGACGCGCCCGTCGAGGCCCCGCCGGCGCCCGCGATGGAATCGCCTGTCGCACAAACGCCTGCGGCGCACGCGGCCCCATCGCCGGAAATCGTTCCCCCGGCCGCGCCGCCGACTCCGGCCGCGGCGCCCGAGGCCCCCGTCATCGCCGCCGAGGCGACCCAGCCGCTCGCCCCCAAGGAGCCGCCGCTGGCGCCGCATGAGGTGCGCCCGGTTCCGATGCGGCCCACCGTCACGCTCGACAACCGTCCCGGCCAACACGATCGCCCCGCGCCACACAAGATCCAGCGCCTCGTGCCCGAGCCGGCGAAGATCCAGGGTCCGCGCGTCGTCCGCGAGGAAAAGCCCGATGTTGTCCCCGCCCCGCGCCCGCGTCGCCCGATCGGGGGCGGCGGTCCCGGCGGCTCCCCGTCGTTCACCCAGGCCCGCCCCATGGCCGGGCGCGGCGTGCGCACCACCGAGGAGGAGGCCGCCGAGGAGGAGAAGAAGAAGAAGGGCGCCCGGACGCTCTCCAGCCGCCGTCGCGGTCCCGACGGTCGTCGCGGCGAGGCGATGGAGAAGCTCAAGGAATACACCGAGGCCGATTTGATCGAGCGCCGCGACCGGCTGAACGCCGCCGCCGCGCATCGCACCGCCTTCGACAGCCACCTCAAGAAGAGCGTCGGTCGCGGTCAGCACGAGCTGGCCAAGAGCGTCGTGCAGCGCGGCGATCCGGTGGGCGTCGAGGAGCCGATCACCGTCCGCTCACTGGCCGCCGCCCTGGGCGTCAAGACCAACGACCTCATCGGCAAGCTGATGCGACAGGGCGTCTTCGCCAACATCAACCAGGCCTGGGCGACCGATTCGGCCGAGATGCTGGCGATGGAATACGGGCTTGAACTTCGGATCATCCGACAGATGTCGCTTGAGGATGAGCTCATGGAGGAGTTCGAGCAGCGACAAGCCGATCCGGCCGACCTGCTGCCGCGTCCCCCGGTGGTCACGATTCTCGGACACGTCGATCACGGCAAGACCAGCCTGCTGGACAAGATCCGCAGCGCCAACGTCGCCGCGGGCGAGGCGGGGGGCATCACCCAGCACACCGCCGCCTGGACCGTGCAGCTCGGCGACAAGCGCGTGACCTTCATCGACACCCCCGGCCATCAGGCGTTCACCTCGATGCGGGCCCGCGGAGCCAACATGACCGACGTGGTCGTGCTGGTGGTCTCGGCCGCCGAGGGCGTTCAGCCCCAGACCGTCGAGTCGATCAACCACGCCCGCGCCGCCGAAGTGCCCATCGTCGTGGCGATGAACAAGATCGACCGTCCCGACGCCAACGCCGACATGGTCATGGGTCAACTGGCCAAGGAGAACCTCAACCCCGTCGAGTGGGGCGGCGAAACGGAGCTCATCCGCACCAGCGCCACCACCGGGATCGGCATCCCGGAACTGATCGAAATCCTCGATTACCAGGCCGAATTGCTCGACCTGAAGTACGATCCGACCGCCCCGGCCCGCGGCGCCATCATCGAATCCCGCGTCGACGAGGGCCTCGGAGCCATCGCCACCGTCCTGGTGCAGGAGGGCGTGCTGAAGCTCGGCGACATCATCCTCTCCGGCCCGGGCTATGGACGCATCCGCGCCCTCATCAACGACCGCGGCGAACAGGTCGCCGAGGCCCCCGCGGGCACGCCGATCATGGTCAGCGGGCTGAGTGTGTTGCCCGGCGCCGGCGACAAGTTCTACGTGCTCGACGACTTCGACCGCGCCCGCTCCATCGCCGAGGAGCGCGCCGGCCTGTCGCGCCAGAGCCAACTGGCCCAGCTGAGCCGCGTGACCGCCGACAACCTTCTGGCCACCATGAAGGCCGGCGACATCCAGACCATCAACCTCATCATCAAAGGCGATGTGCAGGGCAGCGTCGAGACGCTGGTCAACACCATCGGCGACGCCAGCACCGACGAGGTGCGTTCTCGCGTCATCCACAGCGGCGTCGGACCGATCAACGAATCGGACGTGTCGTTGGCCATCGCCACCAAGGGCAAGCCCACCGACAACAAGGTCGCCATCATCGGCTTCCATGTGACCACCGAGGAGGCCGCCCGCGTGCTCGCCGAGCAGAACCACATCGACGTCAAGCTCTACCGCGTCATCTACGAGATCTTCGACGATCTCAAGAAGGCGTTGTCGGGGATGCTGGCGCCGGAGGAGCGCGAGAAGCTCCATGGGCACGTCGAGATTCGGCAGGTGTTCAAGGTCAGCAAGCTGGGCAACATCGGCGGCTGCTATGTCACCGACGGGCACATCCAGCGCGGCAGCAAGATCCGCCTGATCCGCAACGGCACGATCATCGCCCAGGACCTCGCCATGGAATCGCTCAAGCGCGTCAAGGACGATGTCCGCGAGGTCAAGCAGGGCCTGGAGTGCGGCATCAAGCTTGCCGGTTACGACGACATCAAGGTCGGCGACGTGCTGGAGGCCTACGTCCGCGAGACCTTCGAGCGGACGCTGTGAGACAAACGCGGGCGGATTTCGGCGGTCCGCCCGCGAATGATCGCCAATCCGCCCGACGCGCCCGTGAAAAGGGGCGGAACATCGCATGATCGTGGGTGTGCTGCAAATGGAACTCGCCGTCCCCGACGCCATGAGCCTCAAGGACAAGCGCCGCGTCGTGAAGGGCCTCAAGGACCGCATCGCCCACGGGCGAAACGTCTCGATCGCCGAGGTCGGCGCTCTCGACGAACATCGCCGCGCCATCCTCGGCATCGCCATGGTCGCCAATGACCGCGACTATGTGCAAGGCGCCTTCGACAAGCTGCTGGACATGGTCCGCGCGACGCCGATGGTCGGCCTCGACGACCACCAGATCGACTTCCTCTGACCCGTCGCCCCGCGACAGGAAGAACGCCACGCCGATGTCCCGACGCTCCGAACGACTCGCCAGCACCATCCGCCAGGAATTGGCCATGGTCATCCTGCGCGAACTCGATGACCCGCGGCTGGTCGGCATGCCCAGCATCACCCGTGTCAAGCTCAGCGAGGACTTCTCCATCGCCGATGTCTATGTCACCATCATGGGCACCCCCGGCCAACGCAGCGCCGCCCTCAACGCCCTGCGCCACTCCGCCGGGCTGATGCGCGGGCGGCTGGGCAAGAGCCTGTCGCTGCGCGTCGCCCCGTTCATCAAGTTCCACCTCGACGAGAACCTCCGACGCGAGATGGAGGTGCTGGAGCTGCTCCACAAGATCGAACTGGAGAACGCCGCCAAGCAGGCCGCCGCCGACGGGACCGCCCCGTCCGATCAGAGCGACGACGACGGCGACGGCCCGGCCGATCCCGACGCCCCTGAAGCCGCCGACCTTGGCGCTCGCGGCGCCGACGCGCTCGCTGACCACGCCGACGCCCCCGCTGACCACGCCGACGCCCCCGCTCCCGACTCGCCGGTTCCGTCCGACGACGCCCATGACCCGCCCCATCCCGGCGCTCAAGCGGACAAGCGAGCCGCCGCCTCCGAAAGCTCCGATGCCGCGGACGCCCAAGCCGATTCATCCAATCCGTCCGTACCCGACACCATCGACCCGCCCCCCGACCGCCAATCCGATTCCAACCCATGAAAAACGCCACCAAACACGCCGAGGAATTGAAGGCCCTCATCAAGAAGGCCCCCAAGGATCCCAAGCCCGATCCCAAGCCGTCGTTCGAGCCGCTGGCCGCCCTGGTCCGCGGCGCCATGAGCTACGACGTCCCCGACGCCCGCGCCGACGAGGCCATGTCCCGCATCGAGCGCGAGTTCGTGGACCTCAACGAGCTCCGCGTCGCCACCGACCTGGAAATCCAGGAGCTCCTCGGCGCTCGCTACCCCGCCATCGAGCAGCGCGTGGCGATGATCACCCAAACCCTCAACCTCATCTTCGAGCGCGAGCACACCCTGAACCTCGAGCGCCTCAAGACCCTCAAGAAAACCGAGGCCCGCCAGTTTCTCCGCGACCTGCCCAACCTCAGCCCTTTCGTCGAGGCGTATGTCATGCTCTATGGGCTGGACACCCCGGCCCTGCCGATGGATGAATCCATGCTCGCGCTCCTCAAGGACGCCGCCATCCTCGACCCCGCCGCCACCGTCGTCGAGGCCCAGAAGTTCGCCGAGCACCACCTGAAGTCCGACGAATACCACGAGTCCTATCGCGCCCTGCGCCGCCTCGCCGGCGACGAGAGTCGAACCAAGCGCAAGCCCGCCAAGGCCTGATCCCGCCACCGATATCGACGAGGAGAACACGATGACCGAACGCCTGCCCGAATCCACCCTCCGCTTCGGGCTGCCCAGCGGCAGCCTGCAAAACGCCACCGTCGATTTGTTCGCCCGCGCCGGCTACCGCGTCAGCATCCCCGACCGCAGCGTCTTCCCCCGATTCGACGATGACAGGATTTCCGCCGTCCTCTTCCGCGCCCAGGAAATGAGCCGCTACGTGGTCGATGGCATCATCGACTGCGGCCTCACCGGCCACGACTGGATCGTCGAGAACGGCAACCGCGACGATATCGTCGAAATCTGCGAGCTCGAATACTCCCGCGCCAGCCGAAACCCCGTCCGCTGGGTGCTGGCCGTCCCCGAGGAAAGCGGCATCACCAAACCCGAGCAGCTCGCCGGCAAGATCATCGCCACCGAGCTCGTCGCCACCACCAAGCGCTGGTTCGCCGATCGCGGCATCAAGGTCACCGTCGAGTTCTCCTGGGGCACCACCGAAATCAAGGCCCGCCTGCTCGACGGCATCGTCGAGGTCACCGAGACCGGCTCCAGCCTCCGCGCCAACAACCTCCGCATCGTCGAGACCCTCCTCACCAGCACCACCCGCTTCATCGCCAACAAAACCGCATGGGAAACCCCCTGGAAGCGCGAGAAGCTCGAGAACATCGGAATGTTGCTGAAAGGCGCCATCGACGCCCGCTCCAAGGTCGGACTCAAGATGAACGTCCCGGAATCCAGGCTCGCCAACGTCCTGAAGTTCCTCCCGGCCGAGAAAAGCCCCACCGTCAGCCGCCTGGCCGACTCCGATTGGGTCGCCGTCGAGGTCATCCTCGAGGAAAAACAGGAGCGCGAGCTGATCCCCCAACTCAAACGCGCCGGCGCCACCGGGCTGATCACCTACCCCCTCAACAAGGTCATTGCCTGACCGATCCCACGGTCCCGTCGGGCGAAGCCAACGCATGAAGCCCGAGACCCGACGCGTGCGGGGTTGGGTTCCCTTCATCATGGGAACCTCATGAATGTTCTGCATTGTCGCGGTCCGGCCTCGGTCCCGCCTTTGCACGTTTCCACGGCGATCACAACAAATTGAACGCCTCAACCGCCCCGCCCACCGCGCCCAGCATGACGCACCGTCGACTCGCCATCCTCGCCCTATCGACCGCACTCGCCCACGGCTGCGCCGCCAACCGTCCCGGCGCTCCCGCCACCGCGCCATCGCCCTCCGACGCCGCGACCCTTCCGCTCGAACGCATCCCACCCATCCCGGCCACCCTTCCCGTCGCCAGGAAACCCGCCACCGCGACCGCGCCGCTCGAGGCGCTGGAAATCTTCGCCGACGCACGCGCTGCGTTTGATGATGGCCGCCGTTACGCCGCCGTCGGCTTGCTTCAAAAAGCCATCGCCCTCGATCCCGATTCCCACCTGCTTCGATTCACGCTCGGCGAGGCCTGCTCCGGGCCGCTCTTTCCCCCCGAGCTTGCCATCGATGCCTTCGAGGCCGCCGTCGCCCTCCGTCCCGATTCCCTCGACGCCCGCATCCGTCTCGCCCGCTTGTATTTGCAAAGGGAAAACGCCTCCAAGGCGATCGAACACCTCCGCCTCGGCCGTCTCACCGACGCCTACGCCAACGCCCCCGCCGTCACCGCCCTGACCGACTTGTATCTCGCCCGCGCCCTGGCCGCCAAGGGATACCTCCGCGCCGCCGCCGACCAATACGCCCGGTTGCTTGACCGCCTCGACCATCCCGTCGCCGCCATGCGGGCCGACCCCGAGATCGCCTACCTGATCGTCCGCCGCGACCTCGTCCATGTCCGCCTCGGCGAACTATTCGACGCCCTCCACCAGCCCGCCCGCGCCGCCGACGCCTACCAAGCCGCCATCGACCTTCGCGGCGATGGTGACTTCGATCTCGCCTCGTGCCACGTCCGCGCCCTGGGCGCGTCCGGCCAGCGCGACCGGGCCACCACCCGCGCCGTCGAGCTGGTCTCCCGTTTCCACGCCAACGCCGAATCGATCCAGCTTCTCAAAGAAATCCGCGGCTCCGACGCCATCGCCTCCGACCTCGAATCCCTCCACCGCCGCGACCCCGCCGACCGCGCCCTCCTCTTCGCCCTCGCCGACATTCTCGACGCCCAGGGCGATTCCGACCGCGCCCAAGCCCTCCTCACCCAAGCCCTCGACACCCGTCCCGGCGACATCGACCTCATCCGCCGCCTCTTCGCCCTCCACGACCAACGCGGGGATGTGAAATCCGCCGCCCGCCTGCTTTTGACCGCCCTCGCCGCCGCCCCCGATTCCGTCCCGGACATCTCCCGCCTCTTCGACGGCCTGCTGCGACCGCTGCGCCGGGGCCACCTGCGACTCGACGACTTGCGCGACCTCGATGTGCCCCCGTCCGCCGAGGGCGCCAAGTGGTTTTATGTCGCCCGATTGGCCGACCTCTGGGGCCGCGACCCGCTCGCCACCGCCTCCCTCCGCCGCGCCGTCGCGTCCTCGCCCCCGTTCGCCCCGGCCTACCGCGACCTGCTGGACCGCATCAACGCCCGTCCCGATTTCGACGACGCCCAAAGATTCGCCGCCGCCGACGATCTCATCGCCCAAGCCCGGCTCGCCGGCGCCGCCGATCTGGTCGACGAACTCCGCGTCATCGAGTTGATCCACGAAAAAGAGCCCGACGAGGCCGCCAAAATCCTCTCCCCGCTCGTCGCCTCCACCCGCCCCTCGACCGAGCGCCGCCTTCTTTACGTCGAGTTGATGATCTCGCAAAACCGCGACGATCGTGCCGAATCCATGGCCTGGGCCATCATCTCCGACCACCCGACCGCCGAACGTGCCCACAACCTCCTGTTCGACTTTTATCTTCGCCGTCACAACCCCGCCATGGCCTTGAAGGTTCTCAAAACGTGGCTCGACGCCGATCCCACCGGCGTTCCCGCCCGCCTCCTCCAAGCCACCGTCATGATGGGAACCGGCCGCGCCGATTTGGCCGTCACGATGCTCGACGACCTGTTCGCCGATCATCCCGACGATCCCGCCGTGTTGTCGCTCATGCGCCGTGCCCACACCGCCGCCGGCCGGCTCGACACCCTCGTCGCCAAGCTCGAGGCCGCCCGCATCGCCCATCCCGACAACCACCAGCTCGTCGAGCAGCTCGTCGCCCTCCACGCCGCCGCCGGCCGGCTCGCCGAGGCCCGCCGCGCCCTTGATGACATGCGCCGCGCCGTCGCCGACGATCCCGACCTGCTCTACGCGCTCGCCGGCATGGAAAACTCGATCGGCGACCGCAAAACCGCCGAGCAAGTCCTCTCCCAGGTGCTCGAGATCGAACCCGGCCACGCCCCGGCCAACAACGACCTGGGCTACTACTGGGTCGAGGATGACCGCAACCTCCTCCGCGCCGTCCAGATCATCGCCATCGCCGTCGCCGCCGAGCCTGACAACCAGTCCTATCTCGACAGCCTCGGGTGGGCCCAATACAAGCTCGGCCGATTCGCCGAGGCGCGCGACTCCCTCGACCGGGCCATCGGCGTGTCGGCCCATCCCAACCCCATCGTCGTCGATCACCTCGGCGACACCCTCTTCCGCCTCGGCCAAACCGACCAAGCCACCGCCGCCTGGCGCCGCGCCCTCGATGCCATCAAATCCACTCCTTCCGACGACCTCCGCTCCCTCCGCCTCCGCCTGCAACAAAAACTCCACCTGTCCGCAACGAGCCAGCCCACCCCCGCCGCCTCCGTCCCCGCCGTGATCCACGGACTGCCCACCACGGTCCCCGCCAAGGACCAATGACAAGTGACCAGTGACGAGAAAACGCCGACCAGCGATCCTCCCACCCGACTGACAATCCCTCATTTACCCGATATCATCCTCACCATGTCTCCCCTTCCCTCCTGGCTCGCCAAGCTCTTCTCCCGTTCCCCGGCCATCGACGTGCTCGGGCAACGCGGCGAGAATCTCGCCGCCCGGCACCTCCGCAACGCAGGCATGAAGATCATCGAACGCAACTTCCGCTGTCCCATCGGCGAGATCGACATCATCGCCCGCGAAGGCGCCACCCTCGTGTTCGTCGAGGTCAAGACCCGCGTCTACGACGACCCGGCCCCGGAGGAACAGGTCAACACCCAAAAGCAGCACCGCGTCACCAAGGCCGCCCGGTTCTACCTCACGCGCTACGGCGTCCCCCAGCCGGCGGCGCGGTTCGATGTCGTCGCCATCGTCTGGCCGCGAAACCAGCAGCCCATCATCCGCCACACCCCCTGCGCCTTCGACGCCACCTTCTAACCCCCATGATCGACACCCACTGCCACCTCACCGACCCGCGCCTGCTCGAGCAGCTCGATGGCGTGCTCACCCGCGCCGCCGACGCCGGCGTCCATCGCCTGATCGCCATCGGCACCGACCCCGCCGACGACCGCGCGACCGTCGCACTTTGCCACGGTCGGCCCAACCTCCGCTGCGCCATCGGCGTCCATCCCAACTATGTGCACGAGGCCGAACTCGCCGACCTCGACGCCATTGCCACCCTCGCCGCCGACGCCGCCGTGATCGCGCTGGGCGAAATGGGACTGGACTATTTCCACCAGTTCGCCCCCCGCGAGCGCCAACGCGCGTTTTTCATCCGTCAACTCCAGATCGCCGTGGATCTGTCGCTGCCGGTCGTCATCCACTCCCGCCAGGCCATCGACGACACCCTCGCGGTGATGGCCGACTTCCCCGCCATTCCCGCCGTATTCCACTGCTTCACCGGAAGCCTCGACGAGGCCCGCCGCATCCTCGACGGCGGGTACTTCCTCGGCTTCACCGGCCCGGTCACTTACAAGAAAAACGACGAGCTGAGGGAGGTCGTCCGTCTAACCCCACTCGGCCGTTTGCTGGTCGAGACCGACGCCCCCTATCTGTCCCCCGAACCCATGCGAAAACAAAAAACCAACGAACCGGCATGGGTCATGCACACCGCCGCCAAGGTCGCCGAACTGAAAGGGGTCGGGATCGAGGAGCTGGACAAGCGAACGTCCGCGAACGTCCAGACACTGTTTGGATGGGGAGGATAATGGTTGTAAGTTGTGGGTTGTAGGTTGCGGGCTGTGGGTTGTACGAGGAACGTTGCGGGTTGCGAGGTGCGCGTTACGAGTTGAAAATCATCGGGGTGTCTCCCCCTCATGGTCCATCGCCCACCCTCCTTCCGCCTCCCAACCAATGACCAATGACCAGTGACGAATGACCTTCCCCCTTTCTTCCATCCTCGACACCGTGCAGCATTGGGTTGACCTCGGCGGCTACTACGTCATCTTCGCCCTGCTCTTCGCCTGCGGCCTGGGCCTGCCCCTGCCCGAGGATGTCCCCCTGATCCTCGGCGGCTATTTCGTGGCCACCGGGCACCTCCATCTCGCCATCGTCGCCATCGTCTCCTGGTGCGGCATCATCGGCGGCGACATCGTCCTCTATCACCTCGGCAAGCGCTATGGGCTGAACATCACCCGCGTCCCCTTTGTCGGCAAACACGTCACCCGCGAGCGCATCGAGCACGCCGAACGCCTCTTCGACCGCTGGGGCATCTGGGTCGTCGCCGTCGGGCGGCTCTTCGCCGGAATCCGCGGCGCCATGGTCATCGCGGCCGGCGCCATCCGTTTCAATTTCATCAAGTTCCTCATCGCCGACGGACTGGCCGCCATCGTCTCCGGCGGCCTGTTCATCTGGCTCGGCCACTTCGCCGGCAAGAAACTCGGCGACCTCAACGCCCTCCGCGCCAAAATCCAGCATTACGAACACTACGTCTTCCTCGCACTGGCTCTGATCGCCGTGGCGTTCATAGCCTACTTATGGTTCCGCAAACGCCGTCACAAAACCCTCGCCGACTAAGCCCTGTCCGATCTCGACGACAGGTGAAGGCCGCAACCCGTCTATCGTCGGAGCGAGGAAAGTGGGGTCGGGGGTCATCAGGTGTGGGGAGTCCTTGATGGGATGTTGTCCATGGCCCAGGCAATGACTTTCGACCCCTGTGGATTTCGACCCCTGTGATTTGGCACGGTGGGAAACGGGATTGACGGGGGAGGGGACGGACGTGATGATCGGATGGGGTGAAGGGAGCGGGTATGGCCGGGATGGAAGACATCACGAGCGTCGATGAACACCGGGCACATTTGCGGGATCATCTTCGGCGGGTGAATGCGACGGGACGGCCGCTGTTCATCGCCGGGGAGGGGGAGGGCGACGCTGTGGTGATGTCGCGGGCGGCGTATGGAGAACTTGCGGAACAGGCCGAGCGAGGGCGTGTGTTGGCGATGGTCGAGCGAAGCTTGGATGACATCAAGGGGGGGCGGGTGCGGGATGCCAAGAGCGCGATCGAGGGGATCGCGGGGGAGCTGGGGTTGGAATTGGATCGCAGGCCGGCGGGGAAATGAACTTCCATGGCGGACGAATCGGAAAGGCGATACGCCGTATGGGTCACCGAGACGGCGGCGGCGTTGATCCGGGAACAGGCGCGCTTCATTGCCTTGGCGGGGCGGTCGCCCGGTAACGCGGCGGAATGGCTCGGGCGGGTTTGGACTTGCGTGGACGGACTGGAGTTCATGCCGGGGCGGTTTCCGCGGGCCGAGGGATATGAAGGGTTGGGACGGGTGCTGAGGCGGGTTGTGCTGGGGAATCACTTGATACTTTTCACAGTTGATGAGGCCCGGGCGGCGGTGCATGTCGTCGGGCTTCGGCATGGAGCAAAACTCCCCGGGGCGGAGGACATGGGGATGAGGGTCGGGGATTGAATCAGGGTTGCGTCCAATCGCGGGGCGATGCATTGGAGGACGCCGAAGCCGTCGAGTTCGATGCACGCGCGTTCTACGAAGTGGGGGCGGGACGCGGCCGCCGCGGGAGATGACGAAACGGGCCCGGCACGAAAAGTTTGGGGGCGAGTCTTTGGTTCCTTCAAACAGCGCGGGCGACAGGTGGGGTGCGAAGGGTTGGGGCGGAGGATATTTGTCATGTTGGCGGGTCGCGTATCTTTGGGACCGGGCGGGGGGGGACGGTTGACCGATGGGCTTGTCGAGTC
>JBBSAF010000002.1:0-24688 GCA_038252525.1 Tepidisphaerales bacterium | reverse complement strand
TGTGATCCCCGACGCAATACCGATGGGATCCCGCAAACGGACCCTGGAACGCCTTGATGTTCGCGCCCGCGCGGGGGTTCGTTTCCAAGTCCGTCAGGCATCTCGCCAACCGTTTGGCCAAGGACTTGTCGCATCGAGCGAAGAATCGCTCGGACTCCCGCGACAGTTCCACCCTATACATCGTCCCGCACCTCGCGCCAGGGTCGGGTGCGCCCCTTGCGAACGTCCTCCAATCCCAGAGAGAAGCATTCCTCAAGTCCCCGGATCGAAAGCAATTCCAAGGTGGCCGGATCCAACTCGCGGCGTTGCACGAAGGCGAGGAACTCCGACGCGGCCCGCAACCTTGGCCCGGACAGGGAATCAATCACCGACTTGGCGTTTTTCTTGAGAGTCGCGACATCCATGGTGTCATTATAACACCACCGCCGGGCGGGCGCCGCGCGATTGCCAAAACATCGGCGAAGTGTTATTTCCATGGGCATGCCTCCGCTTGCCCATCGCCTTGCCCCGCCCTCCCGCGATATTTTGCTTCTGCGCGCGATCAATTATGGCTTCGCCCGGATGTTTCATGATGTTCGCGTATTGACCCCCCCGCCGCTGCCGAGGGTCGGGTCTGCCATTGTCTGCTGCAACCACGTCAGCGGACTGGACCCGCTGCTGATCCAATCGACCACCCGTCGGATCATCCGGTGGTTGACGGCCATCGAGTATTGCAAGGCGCCGGGATTGAAAAGCATTTTAGCCAGGTTGCGGGCGATCCCGGTCGAACGGGCCGGGCGCGACGGGGCGGCCATTCGCACGGCGCTGCGGGCATTGCGGGATGGGGAAATCCTGGGGATTTTCCCCGAGGGGAAAATCGAGGTGGGCGACGCCCTCGATGAGTTCCAGACCGGCGCCGCCGCCTTGGCGATCCACGGGAAATGCCCGATTGTCCCTGGTTATCTCGACGGCACCACGCGCGGGAGGTCGATGGGCGACGCGTTCGGCAAGCCGAATCGTTGCGTCATCGCGTTCGGCCAGCCGATCCATCCAATCCCAGGCGACAGCCCGGAGGCTTTGACCGCCCGGCTGCGCGACGCCATAGGGCACTTGCGGACGACGGTTCTCCGTCGTACCACCGCCGGTCCACCATGAGCCCCACCCTCCCCAAAACCGAATCGGCGCTGCGTGACGGAATCGACAACGGCCTCCACCACGCCGCGCAACTCTATGTCTCGAAAGATCTTGCGGTCGTCGCGAATCTGGCCGTCGGCCAATCGCGCCCGGATGTCGCCATGACACCGACGACGATCGTTCCTTGGCTGTCGGCAGGCAAACCGATCACCGCCGCGGCGCTGGCGATCCTGTGGGAATCCGGGTCGTTCAACCTCGACGATCCGGTGGCGGCCCACCTGCCGGCGTTCGGCGTTCGCGGCAAGGAAAAAATCACCCTCCGGCACCTGCTGACCCACACCGGCGGGTTTCGCGGGGTGGCGATGACCGCGACGGTCAGCCCGTGGAACCACTATGTCGAGCAGGTGAACGCCGCCCGGCTGGAATCGAACTGGGCCGTGGGGTTGTCGGCGGGGTACCACGTCAATTCGTCGTGGATCGTGCTCGGCGAACTGATCCAGCATTTCAGCGGGCAACGGGCCGATGCGTTCATCCGGGATCGACTATTCAGTCCGCTGGGGATGCGTCACAGTCACGCCGCGATACCGCCGGAACTGTATTTGGCGTATGGCGACCAGATCGCGTTGTTGCCCGGCACGGATCCGACACTGCCGCCGAGGACGCGCCCAAGTTTCACCAATTCCGCCGAGGGCGCCGCGACGCTGCTGCCGGGGCAATCGCTGCGGGGACCGATGCGGGAGTTGGGACGATTTTATGAAATGATGCTGGACAACGGACGGGGGGTCCTGCACCCCCAAACCGTCGCGGCCATGACGGCGCGTCACCGGACCGGACAATTCGATCAAACGTTTCGGCACCCCCTCGATTGGGGACTCGGATTCATGGTCAACAGCGAGTTTTACACGCCCCACCACGCTCCCTACGGTTTCGGCCCGCACGCCTCGCGGCGAACCTTCGGGCACGGAGGACGGCAGACGACGACGGGATTTTGCGACCCGGAAAACCGCCTCGTGGTCGCGTTGGCGTTCAATGGAACGCCAGGCGAACAAGCCCATAACCAACGGGCCGAACACGTGTTGCGCGTGTTGTACGAGGAATTGGGGTTGGCGGGGGAAGCCGCGCCGGAGCGACCTCCCCGCGAGCCGCGACCGTGAGGGAGTCGGCCTGTTCGATGAGATCCCCGCCAAACATCCAAAGACGTGCGGCGGGCGATCCCGTGAGGGAGTCGGCCTGTTCGATGGGATCCCCGCCCCATTTCGGTCTCGGCTCATTGCAACATATCGGCGCCTCGCCGACGGCACGGGCGGGTCACGGTGAGCGCTAGCGGCGGCGGTGCGGCTTCAACCCGTCTTGGATTGCGATTCGCTGGTCGGGAGATCCTTCAGGGTATTGAGGCCGAAGAGCTCCAGGAAGCGTTTGGTGGTGCCGTAGAGGATGGGTCGGCCGGGTTCCTCGGCTCGGCCGGCGATTTTCACCAAGTGCTTTTCCATGAGACTGCGGATGGTTTCGCCGCAGGCGACGCCGCGGATGGCCTCGATGTCGGCCCGGAGGATGGGCTGTTTGTAGGCGATGATGGCGAGGGTTTCGAGGGCGGCCTTGGTGAGCTTGGTGTCGGCCTCGCGGTGATGGAGTTTTTGGAGGGCGTCGCCAAATCGCGGCAGGGTAAGGAGTTGGAACCCGCCGGCGACCTGCTCGACACGGAAACTACGGTCCGACGCCTCATATTGCTGATTAAGCGTCTTGACGGCGGCGCGGATGAACTGGGTGGAGGGGCAGTCGGTCAACTCGGCGAGCCGGCCGGGGGTGAGGGGGTGGTGGGTGCTGAAGAGGAGCGCTTCGAGGACGGGCAGATCGATCTCGAAAGCGGGTTGGTCGTCGTGGGACGGGGCGCTGGGGTCGTCGGAATCAGGGGCGCTGTCGGTGATGGCGCCGTCGGGCTGCTCGGCGACTTCCGCGCCGGGCGATGGCGTGGGATCCGCGTCGGGAGCGACGACGGAGGTCGGTTCGGCGACATCCGTGACGAGTGCTGGCGTGGAATCCGCGCGGGGTGCAACATCGGAGGTCGGTTCGGCGACTTCGGCGGACGAGTCCGGTTCGGAGGGGTCCGCGGTTCTCGCGGCGTCTTGCTGCGATTCGGATGTCTCGTCGAGGTCCATCGGTTCGTCGTCCCTCACCAATCTCAACATGATCGCCTTTCGATGGGGTTCATCGAAAGGATCGACCGATCTCCATGGGATTGTCCAACAATCGGGCATTGTGGGGTTTGACGGCGCCGTCGGCACGCGGGTCGAACAAACGCGAATGCGCCACGGATGCACCCGCGCATTGGGGGCACCGGTGGCCGGGGGGAAGGCACGACGGTAGACTTCGCGCCATGAGTCATTCCAAGTTGCGGGCGTTGACGTATGAGCCGTTGAAACTGGGTTCGATCCGGCCGATGGGGTGGCTGGGGGGGCGGATGCGCGGGCAGGCCGAGGGGTTGACGGGGCATTTGGACGAGTTTTGGCCGGATGTGCGCGACAGCGCATGGATCGGGGGGTCGGCCGAGGGGTGGGAGCGGGCGCCGTATTGGTTGGATGGGCTGGTTCCGCTGGCGTTCGGGCTGAATGACGAGGCGTTGATCGCCAAGGCCAAGCGGTGGATCGACTCTATTCTCGATACGCAGCATCCCGATGGTTGGCTGGGTCCGCTGATGGCCAACCCGGACCAGGCGAGCCGGCAGGGGCAGTACGATGTGTGGCCGAGGTTCATCATCCTGAAAGTGCTGACCCAGTGGCACGAGGCCACCGGCGACAGGCGGGTGATGCCGGCGATGGGACGGTTTTTCAAGCGGGTCAACACCCTGCTGGACGAGCGTCCGCTGGCCGAGTGGGCCAAGGCGCGGTGGGCGGACCTGGTGGTGAGCCTGCATTGGCTGTTCGACCGGACGGGGGAGCGGTCGCTGCTGAAATTGGCGGCCAAGGTCCACCGCCAGGGGCTGGACTGGCGACGGATGGCCGAGGAGTTCCCGTATACCGCGAAACAGACGCAGGCGATGTTGGACGGGTACAAGCAAAACGCCGGCGGGGTGTGGCTGAATGATGACTTCGGGTTCACGCACGGGGTGAACGCGGGGATGGGGGTCAAGGCGCTGGGGGTGTGGTCGCGGCAATCGCCCAACGGTCGCGGGGACATCGACACTTCGCTGAAACTGATCGAGCAATTGCATCGCCATCATGGGCAGGTGACGGGGATGTTTTCGTGCGATGAACATTTGGCCGGTCGGTCGCCGTCGCAGGGCAGCGAACTGTGCACGGTGGTGGAGCTGATGTATTCGCTGGAGACGCTGCTGGCCATCGGCGGAGATCGGGAAATAGCGGGGGGGCGGTCGGTGGCGGATTTGCTGGAATCGGTCGCGTTCAATGCGTTGCCGGCGACGATCTCGGCGGATTTTTGGACGCACCAGTACGACCAGCAGGTCAACCAGGTGGTGTGCAAGGTGGCCGACGACGCCTCGGGCGGGCGGGTTTATACCAACAACGGGCCCGATGCCAACTTGTTCGGGTTGGAGCCGAACTTCGGGTGTTGCACGGCGAATATGCACCAGGGCTGGCCGAAGTTCGCTGCGAGCCTGTGGATGCGGAACATCGGGGGGGGATTGACGGCGTTGTCGTTGGCGCCGTGTCGGATCGAGACCGAAGTCGAGGGCGCGGCGGTGGTGATCGAGGTCGGGGGGAATTATCCGTTCGGCGAAGAGGTCGAGGTGGGGATTTCGGCCGACCGCGAGGTGTCGTTTCCGCTGGAATTGCGGATCCCGGCGTGGGCCGAGGGCGCGACGGTGGAGATCGACGGGGAGACGAAGCTGGCCGAGGCGGGGAAGATGTTCGCGACGCCGTTCGTCGCCGGGGTTGCGCGCAAGATGATCCAGGTGCGGCTGCCGATGGCGGTGAGGGCGCGGAGTGATGAACGGGGGATGTGGTTCGAGGCCGGGGCATTGGTGTTCGCGCTGCCGGTCGGGGAGGAGTGGCGTAAGTTACGCGGCGAGAAGCCGGCGGTGGATTACGAGGTGCATCCGACGACGACCTGGAATTACGCGCTGTTCGGGACCGCGGAACCGGAGTTGGAGAGCACCGGGGCGTCGGGCGATCAGCCGTTCACGGTGGCCGGGGCGCCGGTTCGGATTCGGACCACGGGGCGGCGGATCGGCGGATGGGGAATCGAGAAAAACGCCGCCGCGACGCCGCCGATGGGGGAGGCGATGGGGGAGGCGATGGGGGAGATCGCGGCGCCGGAAGCAATCACGCTGGTTCCGTACGGGTGCGCCCGGCTGCGGGTGACGGTGTTTCCGAAGGTCGGGGGGTAATCGCAAAAAGGGCGAAGACCGTAGGTCTGGTAGGCGGGCCGCCTCGGCGACAACGAGAGAGTGCGGCCGCGGCGGGCTTGGGAGGCGGCGATCCGCGGCCGCGCCCGCTCGACGCGATGCCACGGCGGATCACGGTGGCGTCAGCCGATCACCAGGGATTGATTGGGAAGCTTCACGCGGATCTCCATGGAGCCTCCGGCGGCATCGACGATCGCCATGAGCGTCGAAAGCTTCATATCGGCTTGACGTTCCATCTTGGCGATGGCGGGCTGCTTGACGCCCAAGGCGCCGGCGAGCTCCGCCTGACTGATGCGGGCGGCGTTGCGGATGAGCCGCACGGCGTCGGCGGCGTCGATGCGGGATCGGAGCCGGGCGGCGCGGACCTTGGCCGCGACCCGGATTTTCGTATCGACCCGGCCGAGAAGATCGCGGAATGAATCGGCCACCGGATCACTCACTTTCCCAGGGACGCCGGATGCCGGCGGTATAATCGGTCGGCCGCGGCGATCAGCGATTTGTAAAAACGCCTTTGGTTGACGCCTTGTTTGGCCCCGCCGACCAACAAAACACCGGCGCGGGCGAGATCGAACGCGAAAGCGACACGCAGCCCGCGGTGGACACATCGGCGTGAAGCTCCCGCATGTTCGGGTAAGCCGATCCCGTCAGGGCATCGGCGTGCGGTCGACGGAGATTGGGCCCCATCTCGCGCAGTAAGAACAGCTTGGCCAACACCTCGGTCTTCGCGTCGGCATCGAGGCCATCGAACCATTCGTCGAACTCAGGAGTCGAGCGAATGGGCCAAGCCATGGGGGAATTATAACCCGCAGGTTATATTTTGTCAACGCGTATCGTGCAATGTGCACGAGGGGGATTGAATCGGGTGTGCCCATTTTTCCGGGCAAGCCGCGTATTTCGTCGGGCCGACCCGCGTTGACGCCATCGGAAAAGGGGGTCACATCGCTTGAAACGCCACGTTGCCCGCATTTTTGGGCACGCCCATTGAATCGGTTGACGAAACCGCCGCCGGACTCTACGAATAGCGGCAATGCCCCCCACCGTCGATCAGGCCGTCGAGTTCTTCCAGATCGCCACGGAAGAAAATCAGTTGTGTTCGCTGCGCCACGAACAGGTGGTGAACCTGCCGGCGACCGGCGAGGTGTGGATGACGGGGGACATTCACGATCACCGGCGGAATTTCGATAAACTCGTGCGGGCATTGGATTTGCGCCACCATCCGCACCGTCATGTGGTGCTGCACGAGCTGATCCATGGCGACTATTTCGATGCTTCGGGGGCCGATGGGTCGTGGAAGACGCTGTTCCATGCGGCTGAGCTGAAATGCGACTTTCCCGGGCAGGTTCATTTCCTGTTGGCCAACCATGATTTGGCCCAGATCCACGGGGAGGGGATCATGAAGGGGGGACTGAGTGTTTGCGAGGCGTTCACCAAGGGGGTGAAGCGCGACTTCGGGGCGGAATACAACAAGGTCATCCTCGCCATCACCGAGTTTTTCCTGTCGTTCCCGCTGGCGATCCGATGTCCCAACGGGCTGTTTTTTTGCCATTCGCTGCCGGCGGACGATCAGTTGCCGGCGTTCGATTACACGGTGTTCGACCGCCCATTGATCGGGGCGGACTATCAGCGGCGAACCGGGCCGGTGTACCAGTTGATCTGGGGTCGGAACTTCAGCCCGGAGACGGCGGAGACGTTCGCGGAGCGGGTGGGGGCGAAGATCCTCGTGACGGGGCATCAGCCGCAGGACCGGGGGTATCTGGTGAACGGGGATCACCATCTCATTGTGGCGTCGGATCACAACCAGGGGGTTTATTTGCCGATCGACCTGGGGCATACCTACGACATGTTGCACCTCATGAAGCGGATCAAGCGATTCGTGGCGCTGGATGTGTAGGGAGGGGGGCAGAGGGCAGAAGGCAGAGGGCAGAGGGCAGTAGGCGGTAGGCAGAAGGAGGAGGAGGAGAAGGAGGAGGAGGGGGGAGCGCGGGGGTGGTCATCGCTTGCTTGGGGTCGCAAAGGGACGAGGGGGGACGAGGGCGGGAAGGTTTCGGACCCAACAGCTACAACCGGGAACGCGCCGTCGCGACGGGACGAGGAGGGGCGATGGCGGGCGGAGGGGGTGGCGCGACGGCGCCGGGGGGTTGGGTCGTCCGCTGGTGGGCGGCGTTCATGAGGTTGCGGAGGACCATCAGCAGCGTGTCGGAATCGAGGTAGACCGGGGGGGGACGGAAGTAGACGGTTTTGGCGTCCACCAATCGCAATGAGCCGGGGGCGCCGGTGAGGGCTTGTTGGGCCTTGGCGGCGTCGCGGACGGTCAAAACGACATCGGGTTCGTGTTTGATGATGCTCTCGATGCCGAAAAGACCGGCCAACAGACGGACTTCGGTGAGGGCGAAGAGCAGTAGCGCGATGCGCGGGGGTTCGCCGAAGGCGTCGGTGAGGTCGCGGGTCAGCTCCGACAACATATCCAAACTGGTGCAGCGGGTGAGACGGCGGTAGGCGTCCATGCGTTGGCGGTCGGAGACGATCCACTGTTTGGGCAGGAACGCGCTGAGGCCGATCTCGACGTGGGCCTCGGGGATGGTGGGCTTGGGTTCGCTCTTGAGCTGGCGGGTGGCCTCCTCCAATAGTTGGCAATACATCTCATAGCCGACGGTGGCGATGTGGCCGGACTGTTCGGGTCCGAGGATGTTGCCGGCGCCGCGGAGCTCCAGGTCGCGCATGGCGATCTTGAATCCGGCGCCGAGGTGGGAGTATTCCTCGATGGCCTTGAGTCGTTTGGCCGCCAAGGGGGTGACGGGGCGGTCGGCGGGGAGCAGGAGATAGCAGTAGGCGCGATGTTTCCAGCGTCCGACGCGTCCGCGAAGCTGGTGGAGTTCGCTGAGGCCGAAGCGGTCGGCGTTGTTGATGAGGATGGTATTGGCGTTGGCGATGTCGAGGCCGGATTCGATGATGGTGGTGCAGACGAGGATGTCGGCCTCGTGGGCGATGAACTGGAGCATAATTTGCTCCAGTTCGCCTTGGGGCATTTGTCCGTGGCCGATGAGGATGCGGGCGTCGGGGACGAGGGTTTGGATCTCCTCGGCGATGGCCTGGATGGAGTGGACGCGGTTGTGGACGAAGTAGACCTGTCCCTCGCGCTGAAGCTCGCGGAGGATGGCGGTCTTGACGCGTTGTCGGTCGAAGGGCATGACCTCGGTGACGACGCTGCGGCGGTCCTGGGGGGCGGTGGTGAGGTTGGAGATGTCGCGCAATCCCAGCATCGACATGTGCAGCGTGCGGGGGATGGGGGTGGCGGACATGGTGAGCACATCCACGGTCTTGCGCATTTGCTTGAGGCGTTCCTTGTGGGTGACGCCGAATCGCTGTTCCTCGTCGATGACCACCAGGCCGAGGTCGTTGAAGCTGACGTCCTTGCTGACGAGGCGGTGGGTGCCGATGAGGATGTCGATCTGCCCGGCGGCGAGCTTTTTGAGAGTCTCTTTTTGTTGTCGGGCGGTCTTGAAGCGGCTGATGGATTCGATGGCGAAGGGATAATTGACCATCCGCTCCTTGAAACTGCGGTAGTGCTGCTCGGCGAGGACGGTCGTGGGGACGAGCACGGCGACCTGTTTGCCGTATTCGACGGCCTTGAATGCCGCGCGCATGGCGAGCTCGGTCTTGCCGTAGCCGACATCGCCGCAGAGAAGGCGATCCATGGGGCGGGGCCGGCGCATGTCCTGCTTGATGTCCTCTGCGCCGACGATCTGGTCGGGGGTCGGCTCATAGGGGAACTCGGCCTCGAACTCCGCCTGCCATTCGGTGTCGGGGGGATACGCCAGCCCCGGCTCGGCGGCGCGGGCGGCCTGGATCTCGACGAGCTCGGCGGCCATGTCCATGACCGCTTCGGCGACCTTGGCCTTTTGTTTGTCCCAGACGCCGCTGCCGAGGCGCGACAGTTGGGGGTGGCCGTGGAAGCCGCCGATGTATTTCTGGACGAGGTTGATGCGGGCGGCGGGGACGTGGAGGGTGGCGTTGTCGGCGAATCGCAGGGAGAGGTATTCCTCGCTGCGGCCGTCCTTGGCGATGGTCTGCATCCCCATGAAGCGGGCGATGCCGTGGGCGACATGGACGACGTAATCGCCGACCTTGAGATCCAGGAACGAATCGACCGGGCGCGAGGCCGTGACCTTTTGGGTGCGGCGGCGCATTTCGTAGCGGTGGAAGAGCTCGTGGTGGCCGACGAGGGCGAGGGGACGGGGGGTAAGGGGACGGGCGGCAAGGGGACGGGGGGCGTCGGGGTCGGTCGATGCCCCGGCGGCGTTGTCGATCGCGGATTGTTCATCCCACATGAAGCCGCGGTGGATGTAGCCCAATGCCAAGTCGATGTGGGCGCGGGCGTCGGGGTGGTCCTTGGACAATAGCTCGGCGAGGCGTTGGCGCTCGCCGTCGTTTTCGCACAGGACGGTGACGTCGTGGGTGGTGGATAGCTCGGCCAGTTCCGCCAGGGCCTTGGGCGCCTCGGTCTCGAAGCGTTGGAGGGATTGGACGGGCAGTTGTATCTGCGGGATTTCCTTGCCGACGAGGTTGCCGAGGGTCGAGCCTTGGTCGAATTGGTTGAGCTCGAGCCGGGTGAAGGTGGCCGCGTGGCGCAGGATGGCCGCCAGCGGGTACATGCCGGTCACGTCCGGAAGGCGGTCATAAAAGCTCTTGGCCTGTTCGGCGATCTCGAGCGGCGCCCAGAGGACGACGATGGTCGATTCGGGCAGATGGGTGAAGAGGTGGGTGGCTTCCACCAGATCGGGGAGGGCGCCTTTGAGGTCGATGAGGCGTACGGAGTCGAGGGTTTCGAGGCTGCCGAGGGAGTCGAGGTCGAATCGCTTGATGCTTTCGAGTTGGTCGTCGAAGAAGTCGAGGCGGACGGTCAGCCCGACGGTCTGGGCCGAGTGTTTGAAGTCGCCGGGGAGGTAGATGTCGATGATGCCGCCGCGGACGGCGAAGTCGCCGGGGACCTCGACCTGGTCGAGGCGGTTGTAGCCGTGTTCGGTGAGCCAGACGAAGAGTTTCTCGGGTTCGAGGGTGTCGCCGGGTTTGAGGGTGCGGATGAGAAGGCCGAGCTGCTTGGCCGAGGGGACCGCCTGCATGATCGCCTGGATGGGGGCGACGAGGAGCTGGGATTTGGCCGGGTCGGGGGCGCTCTTGATCGAGAGCAGGCGGGAGAGGAGTTGGAGGCGGTTGGAGACCTGTTCCTCGCTGAGGCGTCCGAGACTGCCGCCGGATTCGAGGGCGGGCACGACATCGGGTCGGCGGCCATGGAACAGGAGCATGTCGTCGGCGATGTCGTCGGCCTCGTCGAGGTGCCCGCAGATGACGAGGATCGGGCGATGGAGTTGGGCGTCGAGGGTGGCGGTGACGGCGGCGAGAGCGCTGCCCCAGAGTCCGGCGGCGGAGAGGTCGCCGGCATCGGTGAGGCGATGGGCGAGATCGACCAAGGGGCGCGCGGCGGCCAGTCGTCCGACCGATTGAGGGGTGGAACGTGTCGAGGGCATGGTTGGGGCCATGGTAGGCGCCCCCGTCGCGGGCGTAAAGCGGGGAGATGGCGCGACCCGCTCATGTTGGCCTGCAAGGGCGCCCCCCCGCGGGCAAAGAGAAATGGAGCATAGCCGCCCTCGGCTGTGTTCCCCGTGCGTGGGCGATTGACAGCTCACTTAGCCGATGGAGGCTGAGCCACACGAATCCCGGAGGGCCGCGGGCGAGTTGCGAACAACAACGAGGCGAGGGCGCCCACGCGACATCGGAATGCGCGCAGCGGCCTTGAAAGACCGGGGAGTGGACGGGCGGGCTAATGCGGGGCGGGGGATCCGGGGGGGAGGGTTTCGTTGCCGCTGCCGGAGCGGAAGCCTTGGAGGTCGAGGGTGATGTAGGTGTAGCCGATTGCCTTGAAATGGCGGATGAGGTCGGCGCGGAGGGGGTCGGCGCAGAGACGGGGGAAGGCGTCGGGGGGGACTTCGATGCGGGCGACGGGGCCGTGGTGACGGACGCGGAAGTCGGTGAAGCCGCGGTCGTGCAGAAACGCCTCGGCCCGTTCGATTTGCGACAAGGATGCGATCGTCACCGGGGTGCCGTAGGGGATGCGGCTGGAGAGGCAGGCGAGGGCGGGTTTTCGCCAGTTGGGGAGATTCAACTGTTTGGCGAGTTCGCGCACATCGGATTTGGTGAAGCCGGTTTCGAGGAGGGGAGCGCGAACGCCCATTTCGCCGGCGGCGGAGATGCCAGGCCGCCAGTCGCCGGCATCGTCGGCGTTGACGCCGTTGACGATGGCCGGGAAGCCGCGCCGGGTGGCCAGGGCCTTGAGCTTGCCGTAGAGCTCGCTTTTGCAGAAGTAGCAGCGATTGGCGGGGTTTTGGGTGTATTGGGGGCTGTCCATCTCGCTGGTGTTCACGAGCTCGAGCGGGGCGTCGAGGATTTTGGCCAATTCGACGACGCTGTCGCGCTCGCGTTGGGCGAGGGAGGGACTGACGCCGGTGGCGGCGAGGACGTTGTCGCGTCCGAGGGCGTCGAGGGCGGCTTTGAGGACGAGGGTGGAATCGACGCCGGCGGAAAAGGCGACGATCACGCGGCCCATGTCGCGGAGTGATTGGGTGAGTCGGGCGTGCTTGGCCGGCAGGGAATCGGTTGAACCATCCATGAGCGTATCTTAGCGGGGATGGGGGATTCGTCATCCTCAGTCGCGCCACTCGCCGTCGGCGAAGGCGATGGGGGCGCCGTCGGGGGCGGGGGAATCGAGGGCGTTGCCGACGGCGAAGACGTGGACGACCTGCCAGCCGGAGTTGGCCAGGCCGAGGAGATTGCGGCATTCGTCATCGAGGAAGGCGCTGATGGCGGCGCCGGCGAGACCTTGGGCGGTGGCGGCGAGGTGGAGTCTTTGGGCGATGGCGCCGGCTTCGAGGTGGGCGAGGCGATAGGCGTCCGGGCCGGATTCGGTGAGGAGCCGGGAGAGGTGGGCGAGCATGAAGCAGACGGCCGAGGCGTCGCCGGCGGCGGGTTGGTCGAGGCAAAGGTAGCGGCATTCCATGCGGAAGGATCCGGGGTGGAGGTGAACCCATTCATCGTGGAGCGGGCCGTAGGACCAGATGCCGGGGTTGAGTCCGGTGAGATCGTGGATGACCCAGAAGGGGCGGATGAGTCCGGCGTGGGGACCATCGGGGAGGATGGGGTGCATGGATCCGCCGCGGAAGGCGAGATGGTTGAGGTGGATGAAGGCATCGCGGGGGATGGGTCGGCGGTCGAAGGCGCGGGTGGTGCGGCGATTGAGGAAGACCTCGCGGAGGGGCAGGCCGAGGTCGAGTGGCGCGGGGGCGGGGACGTCGAAGGCGGGGGTTTCGGCGGGGACGGGATCGAGGGCGGTGAGGGGCGGGCGGATTTCGCGGACGGCGACGCCGGGGGCGACGCAATCGTGGTGGGCGGCGAGTATGGCCGACGGATGGGGGAAGTTCGCTTCGATGACGGGACGGGGGATCGGGGGGAGCGACGGCGGGGAAACGACGTGGTTGGCGAAGGGGTGTGCGGCGGGGTCGGCCCAGGCAATGAGGGCTTGGGCGCGTTCGGCCCGGTCGAGGGGGGCGTCGGCGGGGACGCCGATCAGTTCCGACAGGTTGTGGTCGTTGAGGGCGAGACGGACGAGGGTTTGGAGGCCCAGGCCGGTTCCGGCGGTGACGAGGTTTTGGATGAGGTGGCCGGCGTCGAGGGTGGCGTGGCGGAAGGCGCGGTCGCCGTATTTCCATGCGGATCGGCCAAAGACGGTGGTGACCAGGAGGACGGCGGGCATGGACTTGAGGATTTCGAGGTCGGGGCGGCCGCGTTTGAGCAGGGCGAGGGTGTCGGCGCCGTCGCGGAGCTGGCGGAGTGCGAACTCACGGGGGCAGTAGTGGAACAGGCCGGGCTGGAGTCCATTGATGGAGAAGGCGGCGACGTAAATCTCGAAGGGATAGAGGGCGGCGGCGCTGGGGCAGGTGCGGAGGAACCAGTGGCGGTCGGCGGCGACGCGCTTTTCGGTCAGGCCGTCGGCCATGAAGAGCCAGGTGGCGAGGGTCTGGAGATTCTGGGGCGGGGCGACGTAACTTTGGGGGAGGGCGTCGAGGCCCTCGTTGAGGAGGGCGAGCGTGCCGACGGGCAGGTCGAGAAGGGTGGTGGGGAGCGGCGTTTTGGGATGGCCGTCGAAGGGCAGATATGGGGAGGGGCGATGGCGCCAATCGGGCTTGGGGGCGGCATCGACCTTCTCGGGAGTGAGTTTGGTGGCGTTGTGGAAGGTCCAGACGCGCTCGGCGCGATCGAGGACGGCGGGCGGGAGTTTGACGCGGGTGGGCATGCGCGGCCTTTTGTGGACCGGGGCGAAGGGCGGCCCCGCGAGGTGGATGGGCGGAGTATAGGGGATGGGGCGGGGGATTGGCCACTATGCGTGGGCGTGGAGGTGGACCGCCGGGAGCTGCGTTGGGGCAAGTGCACCGCTTTGAGGGATTGGTCAACCCCGGCCATGGTCCGCCCCGCCTTGGCCACGTCATCGAGGGGGCACAGGAAGGGATCATCGTGATTTTCGACGCATGGGGTTTGACGCCATGGACCGCCTTGGGGGTTTGGCCCAGGCGGGGCGATGTGAGTGGAATGATCGAAAAGGCGTGGGTGGCGGTGAGTCGGGATGACCCCTTTTTCGCGCTTCAATTTCGGTCGGCATGGTGCTTGCCGTGTGCGATCAGTCATGTTTGGCATGAAATCGCTCGCGCGTTGCGAGCGGCAACCCACATCCGCGGCAATCAGGGGATAAAGGCTTATGACCATTTTTTACTCCCCCGCGCTTCAATTATGGTCGGCATGGTGCTTGCCGTGGGCGATCAGCCCTGTTTAGTATGAAACCGCTCGCGCGTTGCGAGCGGCAACTCACATCCGCGGCAATCAGGGGACAAAGGCTTATGACCCTTTTTTCCTGCTCCGCGGCAATCAGGGGACAAAGGCTTATGACCCTTTTTTTCCTCCTCGCCCCGCGCTATCCGCCGCACGATCCATCCCCAGGTCCGGGCGGAGGTGAAGGCCCGCCTCGCCCCCCCCCGAAAAAACATGACGCCAACGTCCTGATGTTCATACATGACCGCCCCTGACCCGATTCGATGACGACGGCAAAGTCGGTTATGCCCGCCGCCGGATGAGGCTGGACCCCGCGCGGGTGGAGATGGGAACGAAAAAACCCCGTCCGGCGAAGGGACGGGGCAAGTGCGCCATCCAGGACTTGAACCTGGAACCCGCTGATTAAGAGTCAGCTGCTCTGCCAATTGAGCTAATGGCGCGTCGGATTGCGCGTACTTTAACGGTCGGGGAACGTCTGTCAAGCGCGATTGGGGAGTGGAAAACAAGCCCAATGGCGTCGGTTGCGACCGGACGTTAAGATGCCCGGCGAGATGCGATTTTCGTATCCGATGATGGTGGATTTGGCCGGGCGACGGATCGTGATCGTCGGGGGGGGCGGCGTGGCGGTTCGCAAGGCCGGGGGGCTGATCGAGGCCGGGGCGACGGAGGTGGTTTGCGTTGCGCCGGGGATATCGGATCGGATGCCGGGAGAGGTGCGCCGGATCGTGGGGGCGTACGATGAGCGGCATTTGGACGGGGCGTCGATGGCCTTCGCGGCGACGGATGACAAGTCGGTGAATGATCGCGTGGTCGCCGACGCCACGACGCGGGGCGTGTGGGTGTGCCGGGCGGATGTGGACGGCGAAATGGGCGGGGATTTCATCACGCCGGCGAAACACCGGGACGGGGCGATCGTGGTGGCGGTGTCGGCGGGGAGCGCGTCGCTGGCGGTGAAAATCCGCGATGAACTGGCGGGGCGGATGGACCGGCGATGGGCGAAGTTGGCCGATGCGCTGGCGGAGCTTCGGCCGCGGATCGTGGCGATGGAGGGCTCGACGGCGGCCGGGCGGCGGGAGATCCACCGGCGGCTGGCTGGCGAGGAGGCATTGGCGGTGGTGGACGAAGGCGGGGTCGAGGGATTGTCGCAATGGATCGGGCGGATTTGGCCGGAATGGAACGATGCCGACTAACGGACAAATCGGACTTTTATTGGCGGCGGTGGCGTTGTTCACGTTGGGCGGCGCGTTCTCGCTGGCGCGGGCGCTGCGGGATCGGCCGGGGCTTCGGGCGCCGTCACGGTGGTGCGCGATCGCGGGGGTGGGGTGCGCGATCGCGGTGCTCGTGTGGCATTCGATCCACCGGGGCAGTTGGGTTCCGCTGGAGGACAACTTCGACGCTCTGACGTTCCTGGCGGTGATGTTGGCGCTGTTCGTGATGTATGTGCAGCGGGTGCGGCCGCTGGCGGGGTTGGATTGGTTCGTGTGGCCAACGGTCATACTGCTGCTGATCGGGGCGGCGGTGTTCGGGCGGGTTCGGCCACATGTGTATACGGAAAACGCGTGGTCGGTGGTGCATCGGGCAAGCAGCTACGGCGGCGCGGTGGCGTTCGCGGTGGCGGCGGCGGTGGGGTCGATGTATCTGATCGCCAGCCGGCGGTTGCGGAATCGCACAACGCATCCGGGGCCGAACATGGGGAGCCTGGAGCGGCTGGAAGGGCTGATGCTCCACTCGGTGACGCTGGGGTTCGCGCTGCTGACGATCGGGTTGGTGACGGGGGTGGTGCGGATGTTCAGGGAGGGCGCGGTTGCGGCCAACTGGACGCTGGGGCCGAAGATTTGGTTGACGGTGGCGATCTGGCTTGTGTACGCATTGGTGCTGCACGCGCCGATGACGTCGGGTTTCCGGGGTCGCAAGGCGGCGATGCTGAGCATCGTGGGGTTCGCGCTGATGGTGGGGACGGTGGTGGTGGTGCAGTTCATGCCGCGGAGCGTGCGCTGATGCGGCGGCTGTTGCTCCTGGGATTGAACCACGCGACGGCGCCACTGGAGGTGCGCGAGAAGCTGGCGTTCAGCGGCTCCCAGCGGCGCGAGGCATTGTTGGCGTTCAAGGCGCGGTTCCCCGACGCCGAGGCGGTGCTGCTGAGCACGTGCAACCGGGTGGAGTTGTACGTGGGCCGGGCGGTGCACGGGCAGCCGCGGATGGAGGCGATGGTGGAGTTCCTGGCGGCGTTCCACAACCTGGACGCGAGCCGGTTCCGGGGGCATCTGTACGAGCGGGCGAACGCGGAGGTGGTGGAGCATTTGTTCAAGGTCGCGTCGTCGCTGGATTCGATGGTGCTGGGCGAGTCGCAGATCATCGGGCAGGTGCGCGAGGCCTATGACGCGGCGCGGGAGGCGGGGCTGGCGGGGAACATGCTGCATCCGCTGTTCCAGCGGGCGGTGGCGGTGGGCCGACAGGTCATGACCCGGACGGTGATCGGCGATGGTCGCCTGAGCGTGGCCAGCGTGGCGGTGGAATACGCCCGGCGGATATTCGAGCAATTCGCGGACAAAACGGTATTGAGCATCGGCGCGGGGAAGATGGCGACGCTGGTGCTCAAACATTTCGCGGATCTGAAGCCGGGCAGGCTGTTGGTATGCAACCGGGATTTGGGCAAGGCGCAAAAGTTGGCCGAGCGGTTCGGCGGCATGGCGGTGGAGTTCGACCGGCTGGACGACCATCTGGTGGCGGCGGACGTGGTGGTGTCGAGCACGGGGTCGTCGCTGCCGATCCTGACGCGGGCGCGGTTCGATCCGCTGCGGCGACTGCGGCGGTATCGGCCGATTTTCCTGATCGACATCGCGTTGCCGCGCGACATCGAGGCGGGGGTGGGGGATTTCGACAATGTGTACCTTTATAACATCGACCACTTGCAGCAGGTGGTGAGCGAGACGCAGACCAACCGACGGGAGTCGGTGGATGCGGCCAAGGCGATCGTGGCGTCGGAGGTGACGGCGTTCGCGGCGTGGCACCGGCAGCGCGAGCTCGGGCCGATGATCGAGAAGCTGTATGCCCGCTGGCATGAGGTGGCGGGAAGCGAGCTGGCGCGGACGCTCAACAAGTTGCCGAATCTCGACGCCGACCAACGCAAGGCGGTGGAGGACTTGGCCCGACGGATCGTCAACAAGGTGCTGCACGAGCCGGTGCGGCGACTGCGGCAGGGGGACGGCGCGACGGCGGCCAACACGCCGGGGTTGAGTGCGATGGAGCAATTGTTCGGATTGAACGAACCCACGAAAGCCGGGCCGGATGATGAGGCGGGCGACACAAGCCAATGAGGGGGGCGGGTGGCGATCGCGCGGCGCGGCGCTGGCTGTGGGCGCGGCGTTGTTGGCGGTGGCGGTGACGCTGTTGGCGGGGGATGCGGCGATTCGGGTGTGGGCGGTGATCCTGTATGACGGCGCGGTGGCGGCGGCGATCGTGGCGGCGGGGACGCTGTGCGGCCGGTGGATCAACCGGGGATTGTTCCAGCGCATGCGGGCGGCGGTGGCGCTGCGCGTGGCGGCGGCCGCGGCGATGGGGCTGGGGGTCTTCGCGCTGGTGCTATTGGGCCTCGGGCTGGCGGGTTGGCTGTCGCGCGGCGGGGTGTGCGCGATGATCGTGGCACTGGCGGCGCCGGGGATGTGGAACGCGCGCGTCGGGCGCGCCGTGCCATGGTTGAAAACGCGCGCGGGTTGGGGCTGGGCGATGTTGCCGCTGGCGATTCCGGCGGCGATCGCGCTGGTGGGCGCGACGTTGCCGCCGGGGGCGATGTGGGGCGATGAGCCGCACGGATATGATGTGGTCGAATACCATTTGCAGGTTCCGCGCGAATGGCACGACGCCGGGCGGATCACCTTGCTGGACCACAATGTGTTCTCGGCGATGCCGTTCAATGTCGAGATGCTGTATCTGCTGGGGATGCGGGTTCGCGGCGGGCCGTGGGCGGGAATGTATACAGCGCAGTTTCTCCATGTGGCGCTGGTCGGATTGACGGTGTTGGCGTTGGCCGGATCGGGACGGGGCGGGGCGGTGGCGGCGCTGGCGGCGGGAATGACGCCGTGGATGGTCATGCTGGCGCCAATGGCCTACAACGAGGGTGGACTTCTGCTCTTGGGCACGTTGGCGATCGTGACGGGTTTGCGGGCGATGGAGGGGGATTGGCGGGTGGCGCTGTGGGCCGGACTTTTCGCGGGAATGGCCGGGGGATCGAAGTTGACGGGCGTGGCGATGGTGGCGGCGGCGCTGCCGGTGGCGATCGTTCTGGCATCGTGGATTCGACGGGGGGCGAGGCGGCCGACGTGGCGGTCGGGCGCGGCATATGCGATGGGGGCGATGTTGACGCTGTCGCCGTGGCTGGTTCGCACGGCGGCGTGGACGGGGAACCCGGTGTGGCCGGAAATGGCGGGGACGCTGGGAGCCGGGCGATTCTCGGCGGCGCAGGTGGCGCGGTGGAACGCGGCCCATTCGCCGCGCCCGGATCAGCGGTCGGTCGCCGGTCGGCTGTCGGCCGGCGGGTCGGAGATCGCGTGGGGGTGGCGATATGGGTATGTGCTGTTGCCGCTGGCGCTGGTGGTCGGGCATCTGCATCGTCGGCAGCGCGAGGCGATGGCGCTGGGGATTTTGCTGGCGCTGATGGCGGGGGTGTGGCTATTCGCCACGCATTTGCAGGGACGGTTTTTCGTGTCGGCGATCCCGGTGGCGGCGCTCATGATGGGACTGGCGCGGACGGCGCGGGGAAGAGGGATCGTGGTCGCGCTGTTGATCGCGCAGGGGTTTGTCGGGTGGACGGGGCTGGGGGTGGCCGAGCGCGGCCTGGTTCCGCGATTGATGCATTTCACCGAAGCACCGTGGGCGGCGGCGGTGGGGCTGGATGATTTGTCGATGCTGTTGCCGGAGGACGGGGCGAACGCGGTGGCGAGCGGTCGGCCGGTCGTGTTGATCGGAGATGCGGCGGCGTTCCGGTATCCGGTCCCGTCGAAGCGGTTGTATTACAAGACGGTGTTCGACGTGCCGGCCGACGCGCCGGACGCGGCGGCGGCGTGGACGCGGGGGATTCCGGCGACGGTGTTGGCAAAGGCGATCCGACTGGTGAATGAATCCGAACTGCGGCGGTTCGCGGCGACGTACAGGAACATTCCGCCGGCGTCCGTGGCGCGATGAGGCTTCCGTAGGCCGGGTGTGTGGATGGCTCGCATGCGTGTCGGGAGTGGACGGGATTGACCCTGCCCGAGATTGCTGAAGGTATATGGATGGCTCGCGCGTGTCGGGAGGGGCCATCGTGGGACGGAACCGGGGCGATTCACTTCAGCGGCAGCATTCGCGCCATGGCTTGGAAGCGTTCGACGTTGGAGCGCAGTTCGGCGAGGGAATCGCCGCCGAACTTTTCCATGATGGCGCTGGCGATCTCGAAGGCGATGACGTTTTCCATCACCACCGAGGCCGCGGAGATGGCGGAGATGTCGCTGCGTTCCCAGCCGGCGGCGCTGGGGGATTTGGTGGTCAGGTCGACGCTGGCCAGCGGTTTGCCGAGGGTGGAGATCGGCTTCATGGCGCCGCGGACGACGATGGGCTGGCCGTTGGTCATGCCACCCTCGATGCCGCCGGCGTTGTTGGTCGTGCGCGTGAAGCCGAGCGTGGGCGAATCGACCCGCGTCGGATCGAACGCGATGGGGTCATGGACCCGCGAGCCGGGCAGGCGGGCGGTTTGGAAACCCAGGCCGAACTCGACGCCCTTGAAGGCCTGGATGCCGATGACGGCGGCGGCGATGCGGGAATCGAGCCGGCCATCCCAGGTCATGCACGAACCCAGGCCGATGGGGCAGCCGAAGACGTGGGTTTCGACGAGGCCGCCGGCGGTGTCCTTTTGGGTTTTTTGCTCGTTGATGAAGGCCCGCATGGCGGCGCTGGATTCGGCGTCGAGGGTGTAAAGGTCGTCGGCATCGCGGAAATCGCGGAGGTCGCGCCAACTGCCCTCGGTGACGGCGACGGCGCTGTCGGCCGGCCCGACGGCGCGGACGAAGCCGAACACGTCGATGCCGACTTCGCGGAGCAGGCAGCGGGCCAAGGCGCCGGCGGCGACGCGGGCGGCGGTTTCGCGGGCGCTGGCGCGCTCGAGGGTCTCGCGGCAATCGGTCGTCAGCCACTTGACGCTGCCGGCCAGGTCGGCGTGGCCGGGACGCGGGCGGTGCAGCGGCGGCGTGGCGGCGGGATCGTCGAGGCGGGAATCCTTGTTGGGAATCAGCAGGGCGATGGGGGAGGCGATGGATTTGCCCATTCTCACGCCGGATTGGATCTCAATGTGGTCGGTTTCAATTTTTTGCCGTCCGCCCCGGCCATACCCCCCCTGCCGGCGGCGGAGTTCGGCGTCGATGAAGGCGATGTCGATGGGGACGCCGGCGGGCATTCCCTCGACCAGTGTCAGAAGGGATTTGCCGTGGGACTCGCCGGCGGTGCGGTAATTCAGGGTCGCCATAGCCGGTCGATCATATCGGAAGAATCGCGCGGGATGAAGGCGAGGATGGATGCGCGAGAATGGACGCGCGCGAATTGGGCGTTCGCGCCGCAAGGGGTCGCGTGGCGCGCAGTGGACGGGCGATGGACGAACACGGCGGTTGCAGCGCGCCGATGGCGTCGGGGCCGAATGGGAGGCCCCAACGCGATCCCCGCATCCATGGAACCCCGATGCGGCTCCGGTTGATGCAATGGATCGCGGTTGCGGGCGGTGGGCGCGGGCGGATAGGCTCACGCGGCATGTCGATGGACCCGTCACCCCCCCGCCGCCGACCTTGGGCACTGCGATATGGATTGGCGGTCGTCGCCATCGGGGTGGTGCTGGGACTGAAACTCCTGCTGGTGCCGTGGGTGATGCGGGATGCCCCGTTTCTTTTGTTTTCCATCGCGGTGATGGGATCGGCGTTTTATGGGGGGTTGGGGCCGGGACTCTTGGCGACGATCCTGGCGGCGTTGGCGAGCAATGTGTTCTTCATGTCGCCCTTTTATCGGCTGGAGCTTAACGACGCTCCGCAGCGGCTGCGGGTGATGCTGTTCCTGGTCGAGGGGGGGTTCGTGAGCTGGCTGTGCGCATCGCTGATCCGCTCGCGGACGGCGGCCCAGACCAGCGAACGCGAAGCGCGGGATCTGGAGGCGAAGATGCTGGATTTGGCCGAAAGCCAGGAGCGGCGCCTGGGTCACGACCTGCACGATGGGCTGGGTCAGCACCTGACCGGGATCGCCATGATGGGCCGACGATTGGAGAAGCACTTGGCGGCGCGGGGAGCGGTCGAGGCGTCGGAGGCGACGGAAATCCTGCGGCTGGTGAACGGCGCGGTCGGGTGGACGCACGACCTGGCCCGGTCGCTGTCGCCGCCGGCGTTGGACCGCGAGGGCCTCACCGCGGCGCTGCGGGAGTTGTGCGGGAACGCCAAGGCGGTGTTCCAGGTGAAATGCGAACTGCACGGCGCCGATCGCCCGGTTTTCACGGAACTGTCGGCGGGGGTGCATGTGTACCGGATCGTGCAGGAGGCGATCCACAACGCGGTGCGGCATGGCAAGGCCACGGCGATCAGCGTGCGATTGGAATGTCGCGACGGCGGGGAGCGGGTGGAGGTGTCCGACGACGGCGCGGGTTTCGATCCGGCCGGGGTCGTCGGTGGAATGGGACTGCGGATCATGCGGTACCGGGCCAAGATGATCGACGCGGCGATCGAGGTGCGTTCAGTGCCCGGGTCGGGCGCGACCCTCGCCTGCGTACGGAAAAACCGAGGGAATTGACATGGCAAGCGCGATTTCGGCGGCGAAGGCGACGGTGTTCCTGGTCGAGGATCACCCGATCCTGGCGCAGGGCCTCAAGGCATTGATCGACGATGAAAGCGATTTGGCGGTGTGCGGGATGGCGGTGGACGCCGACGCGTCGCTGGCGGCGATCGTGGCGGCCAGGCCGTCGGTGGCGATCGTGGATTTGACGCTGCGATCGGGCAACGGGCTGGATCTCATCAAGGCGCTGCGGGAGCGGTTGCCGGACCTGCCGACGCTGGTGCTTTCGATGCACGATGAGAGCCTCTATGCCGAGCGCGCCTTGCGGGCCGGGGCACGGGGGTACGTCATGAAGAAGGAGGCCAGCGAGCGCATCCTTGCGGCCCTTCGCAAGGTGCTGGCCGGCGAGGTGTATGTCAGCGAGAAGACCGCGTCGAAGATGCTGTCGGGGATCGTGGAGGGGCGCGGGGCGGAGCTCCGCTGGAGCGGCTGAGCGACCGGGAGTTCGAGATATTCAACCTCATCAGCCAGGGGATCGGGCCGTCTGAGATCGCGCAGAAGCTCGGACTGAGCGTCAAGACCATCGAGACCCACCGCGAACACATCAAGGAAAAGCTCGGGCTGAAAAACGCCGCCGAGTTGATCCGATTCGCGTTCCAACATCAGGTCGAACAGGGCTGAACGGAACCGCGCATCGGGGAACCTCCGATGCCTCCGATCCGGCACCGCATCGGGGCTGGTTTGCCATGCCCGCTGGGATGGCACGTCCTTTTCTCTTGCGTCCGCCAACCAAACCCCCGCTCGTGCGGGCCAACGCGGAAAGGCGGAGCATCATGTATTGGAGTGTCTTGCTGCATCGGGGTCGAATCGCGCTGATGGGCCTGGCCCTGGGCGCGGGGGTGATGTCCATGGCGACGGCGCCGGTTTTCGCCGACGACGCGCCGGCGGCGGAGGTGGCGGTGGCGGACCCGGCGGGCACCGGGCCTGTCTACACCACCCCCACCGACTCGACGGTTCCGGGGTATTCGTCGGCCAAGACCGCCGACGCCAAGGCCGACGCATTGGCGGCGGCCATCACGCACAACTATTACTCGATCAACTTCGTTTGGACGCTGGTCGCCGGCTTCCTGGTGATGTTCATGCAGGCGGGGTTCGCCCTCGTCGAGACCGGGCTGTGTCGGGCGAAGAACGCGGCCCACGTGATGAGCATGAACTTCATGGTCTATGCCCTGGGCATGACCGGGTTCTTCATCAGCGGCTACGCGCTGATGTGCGGCGGCGCGGGAAAGGCCGGGGCGGCCACGCTCGGCGGCATGGGGACGCTCAATCACATGGTCTCGGTGAGCGTGGGCGGGACCGCGTACGGGCTGTTCGGATTGAAGGGATTCTTCCTGACCGGCGGCGCCTATGACGCCGGGGCGGTGGCGTGGTTCCTATTCATGATGGTCTTCATGGACACCACCGCGACCATCCCCACCGGCGCCTTGGCCGAACGATGGAAGTTCTCGAGCTTCTTCATCTTCTCGCTGTTCATCGGCGGGTTGATCTATCCGGTGTACGGCTGCTGGATCTGGGGCGGCGGGTGGCTGTCGCAGCTCGGCGCGTTCGACTACGCCGGATCGTCGGTGGTGCACATGCAAGGGGGCGTGCTGGCCCTGATCACCAGTTGGATGCTCGGCCCGCGCATCGGCAAGTATGACTCGAACGGCAAGCCCAAGCCGATCCTGGGGCACAACATCCCCATGGTGTTCCTCGGGACGTTCATCCTCGCCTTCGGCTGGTTCGGCTTCAACGCCGGGTCATCCATGGCCGGCGGCGACCTGCGGATCGGCGTGATCGCGGTCAATACGATGCTGGCTTCGGCGTCGGGCGCGTTGGTGGCGGGGCTTTACATGTGGATGCGGTTCGGCAAGCCCGATCCGTCGATGATGTGCAACGGGATGCTGGCGGGCTTGGTGGCGATCACCGCGCCATGTGCGTACGTCAACCCGATCGGCGGGTTCATCATCGGCGCCATCGCCGGCATCCTGGTGGTCTGGAGCGTCTTCTTCTTCGAGAAGATCGGCATCGACGATCCGGTCGGGGCCATCAGCGTCCACGGGGTCAATGGCATGTTCGGCATGTTGGCCGTCGGCATCTTCTCCGATGGGACCTACGGCGGCGTGACCGGGTTCCTGTTCGGCGAGCACTCGTTCCACCAGTTCGCCATGCAGGCGTTGGCGGTGGGCGCCTGTTTCGCATGGAACGCGATCGTCGGTGGATTGATCTTCCACGCCATCGGCAAGACCATCGGCAACCGGGTGGCCCCGGAGATCGAGATCGCCGGGCTGGATCTGCCGGAGATGGGCGCGTCGGGGTATCCGGAATACCTGACGCCCATCAGCCCCGAGCAGGTTCCCGCCTCTGAGGTCAGCGAGGCCAAGGCGCGGCTGGCGATGCATTGAGCGGAACCGGTTGTGATTGGATGCGGGCCCGGCGATGGAAATGTCGCCGGGGCCTTTTTGTGCAGCCCTTGGAATGCCGGTCTCGGTTCCCGCGCCGGATCATTCCTCGCCTTGTCGCGGGGTC
>JBBSAF010000001.1:0-28737 GCA_038252525.1 Tepidisphaerales bacterium | reverse complement strand
CTCGACGAGGCCGACCGGCGATTGGCGTCCGAGTCCCGAGGCGTCCATGCCGACGTCGCCGATGCGATCCGCGCCGCCATCGCGCCCTTCGCCCCCGAGACCGTCGCCGCGGTCGCCGCCATCGACACCGAATTGCTCCCGGCGTCGCGGGTGTTGGCCCAGTCGCTTACGGCCGACGACCGCCGCATCCGCGCCGAGGCCGCCGCGGCGATGCGGCGCGCCATCGAGGCGGTCCAGTCGCGTCTGCGCGAGGCCCGCGTGGAATTGATCCAACGCGATCCGCTGGTGGCGGCCAAATGGTTCGCCGCCACCGCCGCGGCGTTGCTCGACGGCGCCCCGGCCGACCTCGACGGCGCCATCGCCCGGCAAGGCGCCGTCAACGACGCCCTCGACGACGCGTGGCGCGATCGGGTCGCCGTCGCCAATGACGACCGGCTCGGCCGCGCTCCCGGACTTGGGGCCATCGTCGCCAAGCCCGCATCGTCCGCGGTTCTCGCCGATCATCCCGCTTATCATCCCGCCGATTCGGACTCGCCGTGGACCGAAGGAATGCGCTCGCCGATGGATCCGTCCGGTCCGTTCGCCGCGCCGCCGCCGCCGGAGTATCGCGCCGCCATCGACGCCTATTTCGAGGCCATTCGCATTGGGTCCCCGCGTGCCAAGGAGTCGCCATGACCCGCCCATGGGTTCGTCTCATCGTCGTCGCCGCGCTGCTCGTCGTGCTCACTCCGATTCCGGCCCCCGCCGCCGAAGAGGCGCCGGCGGAGGTCGATGCGGCGATTTCACGCGGGTTGGCGTTCCTGGCCAAACGCCAGCGCCCCGACGGTCTGTTCGCCGCCGATGGACCCCGGCTCGCCACCGGCGGGCTGGCGCTGCTGGCGTTCCTGTCCAACGGCCACACCCCCGACATCGGGTTGTACGGCGGCGTCGTCCGCAAGACCGTCGATGCCCTCGTCGCCGCGATTCCCCCCGACGGCTACATTGGCAAGGTCGATGGCGGGCGGATGTATGGCCAGGGCATCGTCGCGCTCGCGCTGGCCGAGGCGTATGGCGTCGAACCCGACCCGGCGCGGCGCGAAGCGATCCTGGCCGCCACCCGGCGTCTTCTCGGCGTCATCCTGTCCGCCCAATCCATCCCCAAGGATGCCGCCCACGCCGGCGGTTGGCGTTACGATCCGACCAGCGCCGATTCGGATTTGTCGCTGTCGGGATGGAACGCCCTGGCCTTGGGCGCGGCGCGCGACATCGGGCTGGACATCCCCGCCGACGCCGCCGGTCGCGCCGCCGATTTCATCCGCCGTTGCCACCGCCCCGATCCGGGCGGCTATGCCTATCAGCCCGGCCAGCAGCCCTCGGCCGCCATGACCGGCGTCGCCATCGTCTGCCTGCACCTGCTGGACCCCCGAGCCGACGCCAAGCTTCCCGACGCCGGCAAACTGCCCGACGCCCTGGCCGTCGGTCCCGACTCGCGCTTCGCCTATTACGGTTTTTACTATTCCACGCACGCCGCCCGGCTGATCGGCGGCGACACCTGGACCGCCGTCTGGCGCCGCACCCGCGAGGGACTGCTGCCCCGACAGCGCCCCGACGGCGACTGGCCGGCGAGTTCCACCCGCGAGGAACCCGCCGATGTCTACCCGACCGCCATGGCCATCCTGTCGCTGTCGGCGCCGACGACCATGCTTCCGATCCATCGCCACTGACGTTTTCGCCGATTTGCCTCTGTCGCCGATTTGCCTCTCCGCGCCGCGGCCCGGCGATTGCTATGATCTCCATGGGTACTTCCCTATGCCGCGAACAACCACGCCGCAAAAACTCAATCGCACACTGGTATTGGCCTCCGTATGCCTGGTGGTGGTGGCGTTGTACTTCGCCCGCGATGTGCTGGCGCCGTTGGCGATGGCCGTCCTGCTGTCGTTCCTGCTCGCGCCCATCGTCGGGCGGCTGGAACGCCGGCTGCCGCGCGTGCTCGCGGTCCTCATCACCTTCGTCGGCGCCATTGGCGTGGTGGGCGTGGTGGGTTATGTCATGTACGACCAACTCTCGGCCTTGGCCGACGATCTGCCCCAATATCGCTCCAACATCGAACAGAAGATCCGCGCTGTTCGCAGCGGCGTGGATGGCGGCTTCACCCGAGCGGCCAAGACCGCCGAGCAGATCGTCAACAACGCCACCTCCCGCCCCACGACGCAAAATGCCCAAGCCGAGGTCGGCGTCCCCGTCCGCGTGGTCAACGCGCCGGCCGCCGACAGCCCTCCCGGCCCGTTCGAGCGATTCTCCCTCGGCGCCGGTCTCGGATCGGTTTTCGACACCTTCGCAACCGCCGGCATCGTGCTTCTGCTGGTGCTGTTCATCCTGCTGGAACGCGAGGATCTGCGAAACCGCATGATCCACCTCATCGGCCAAGGCCGACTCACCCTCACCACCCAGGCGCTCGACGACGCCGCCACCCGCGTCAGCAAATATCTCACCGCCCAGGCCATGGTCAACGGCACCTACGGCCTCACCGTCGCCGCGGGGCTTTGGCTCATCGGTTTGGGCATGACCCCCGCCGGATTCCCCAACTTCGCCCTCTGGGGACTGCTCTGCGGCGTCCTCCGCTTCATCCCCTACGTCGGCCCGTGGATGGGCGCCGCCTTTCCGCTCAGTCTGGCCGTCATTGTCTTCCCCGGTCTGCACATTTTCCTCACCGTGCTGGGAATGTTCGTCCTCATCGAACTCATCAGCAACAACTTCATGGAACCCTGGCTCTACGGCGCCAGCACCGGCATGTCGGCCATCGCCATCATCTTCGCCGCGGTCTTCTGGACATGGTTGTGGGGACCGGTCGGGCTGATCCTTTCGACGCCGCTGACGGTTTGCCTGGTCGTTCTGGGGCGTTACGTGCCGCAACTGTCGTTCCTGGAGGTGCTGCTCGGCGATCGCCCCGTCTTCGAGCCGCACCAAGCGCTGTATCAACGCCTGTTGGCGCTGGATGAGGAGGAATCCCACGAGCTGGCCCGCGACTACCTCGCCGCCCACACCCTCCTCGACCTGTACGACGATATGATCCTCCCCGCATTGGCCCTCAGCGAGGACGACCGCCATCGCGGGCTGCTCGACGAGCGCCGGGCCGACTTCATCCGAACCACCCTGCATGATCTGATGGGCGACCTCGAAGACATCGAACGCGCCGCCGCGGACGCCCCCGATGCCAAAACCTCCGCGAAAACCTCCGCGAAAACCGATCCCGACCCCAGAGCCCTGCCCGCGCCCGTTCCCGCCGGCTGTGAGGTGAAAGTCCTCTGCCTCCCGGCCCATGACGACGCCGACGAATTGGCAGCCCGGATGCTGGCGCAGTTGCTCCGCTCGCTGAATTACTGCGCCACCACCGTCGCCGTCACCGCCTTGGCCTCGGAGATGGTCACCGAGGTCCACCGCCACGCAGCGCCCATCGTCGTCGTTTCCGCCATGCCCCCCTCCGCCACCCTCCATGCCCGGTATCTGTGCAAGCGCCTCCACGCCGCCGACGCCAAAGGTCTGATGATCGTCGGACTCTGGAGTCCCCGCATCGACCCGGCCAAGGCCAAGACCCGCATCGCCTGCGCCGGCGATGTCATCGTCACCACCACCCTCCGCGCCTCGGTCGAGCGCATCGCCCGCCTCAGCCAACCTCTCATTCTCCGCAACGAAAACGCCGCCAAGGCCGACGCCGCCGCCCCCGCGCCCGCCTCCGAACCCGCCCCCGTCGCGCGGCCATAGATTTGTCGGGATCTTCATGCAAATGAAACGCTCGCCCCAGCCCTTCGCCGCGCCCCCTTTGATCCGCGGGATCGGACACTATACTTTCCCCTTCAACCAACCGAAGGAGAACCGATCGTGCCCGACAACCGACAACCGAAGAAAATCGTCCTCGCCTACAGCGGCGGCCTCGACACCTCCGTCATCCTCCCCTGGCTCAAGAACCGCTACCCCGGCGTCAAGCTCGTCGCCTTCGCCGCCGAACTCGGGCAAGGCTCCGAGCTCTCCGGCGTCGAGGCCAAGGCCCGCAAGTCCGGCGCCGACGAGGTCGTGGTGATGGACCTTCGCCAGGAGTTCGTCGAAAAATACTGCTGGCCCATGCTCCGCGCCCACGCCATCTACGAGCAGGATTACCTGCTGGGCACCTCCATCGCCCGCCCCCTCATCGCCGCCAAACAGGTCGAGGTCGCCCACCAGACCGGCGCCGATGCCGTCGGCCATGGCGCCACCGGCAAGGGCAACGACCAGGTGCGGTTCGAGCTGACCTACATGGCCCTCGATCCCACGCTCCAGATCATCGCACCTTGGAAAGACCCCTCCTTCGAGCTGCGCGACCGCGAAAGCGCCTTGGATTACGCCGAGAAGATGAACGTTCCGGTCGCGCAATCGAAAAAGAAAATCTACTCCCAGGACCGCAACCTTTGGCACATCAGCCACGAGGGCGCCGAGATCGAACAGCCCGACCACGAACCCAACTGGCGGGCCTGCCTCACCATGACCGTCCCCCCCGAGGACGCTCCCAACCTCCACGAAGTCGTCGATATCGAGTTCGTCGAGGGCAACCCCGTCGCCGTCAACGGCCAAAAGATGCCCGCCCACGAACTGCTCGCCGCCCTCAACGAAATCGCCGGTCGCCACGGCGTCGGCATCACCGTCCTGGCCGAGAACCGACTCGTCGGCATGAAATCCCGCGGCGTCTACGAGACCCCCGGCGGCACCGTGCTCTACGAGGCCCACAAGGCCCTGGAACAAATCTGCATCGAGCGCGACACCCTGCATTTCAAGCAGCAGGTCGCCCTGCGATACGCCGAACTGGTCTACTACGGCCAGTGGTTCCACCCCCTTCGCGAAAGTCTGCAAACCTTCATCGACCACACCAACCGCACCGTCACCGGCTCGGCCCGCGTGCGCCTCTACAAGGGCCGCGCCATGCAGATCGGCGCCCGCAGCGACCATTCGCTCTATGACCCGCAGCTCGCCAGCTTCTCCATGGAAGGCTACGACGTCACCGCCGCCCGCGGCTTCATCGACCTGTTCGGCCTGCCCATGAAAGTCGCCGGCATGAAACAACGCGGCTGATCTTCGACCCGCTCACCCGTACTCTGAATTGATTCCGACCGCGGTTCCTCGACATCACCCAAAGGATTTCGCCCCGCCACCCTCGCAAGCTCGCGTGGGACGCCATCGCCGACAAGACCCGCGCCTGCTGGATGGGCAAGACCACCGGCAGCGCCATCAGCGCCCTCACGCCCGCGATCTGGCCGACCGTTGGCTCAACCACATCATCCACAATCCCGACGAGCAAGGTGTGAGCAAAACCAACCTCGGCCTCCGACCGTCCAAGGGCGACCGACCACGGACCCGTCGGCGATCATTGATCCGACGGCGTCAGCGCATCGGTCCCCAATCCGTACCCCAGTCCCAGCGGCAACAAATTGAACGACACGCCGCTTTCGTCGTTGGTCGCGTCGTAATAGACGCGGATGGCGGCCATGAAGGTGTCGAATCGCCGCACGACCGTGCCGCTCGTCGAGACCTGCGTTTGGCGCCCGAAATCGAACGATTGCCCCAGGATCAGCGTGTATTTGGTGCTCAGGTCATAGGAGATCGACGCTGACAGGATGTTGCTGTGAAGCTCCTCGATGTACCGCTGTCCGATGAAATAGGTCATCCGCGGGTCGCGGCTGACGGCCAGGCCGATCGACGCGGTGGCCAGCTCCTCGGCCTCCCAGTTGTATTGCACATCCGACAGCAGGGCGGTGGTGTCGCTGATGCGCCACGTGGCGTCGGCGTTGAGGCTCTGCCGCGGCACCGACGCCTCGGGAACCGACGGGAAAAACAGCCCGCGGAAGGCGTATGGCCGAAGCTGGGCGTCGGGCGGCTGGTTCACGAAATAGTTCGCTTCCAGGTTCAGCGTGAACACATCGACGCTGCGCCATCGCCCCGGCCCGCCGCGCTGCGTCTGCCAACGCTGCCGCAGCGCCATCGACGCCCCCGAGACATCGTTGATCGCGTCCACCCCCTCGTCATAGAGATACAACTTGTCGCGGTCGACCGACTGGGCGCCGGCGAACAACTGCAACTGCGGCTCGACGACGTGCCGCAGGCGATGCAGGTCCAGCAATCGCGACTCCACCGTGTCATCCACGGCCCAGAACGCGGTGCCGAACCGCATCCCCGCCCCGGCGTACAGGCGGTTTTCGGCCACGCCGTAGGGCGAATCGCTGTATCCGGTGTAGCGTCCGACCACATAGGGCGCCATGCGGATCTGCCCGGCCGAGAACGGGAACGCGACCTCCTGGCGGAAATCCCCCCGGGCGACGTAATCGCCGGTCGTGCCGGTCCACCCGACCGACGGCAGACCGGGATTGAGCGGGCCGACGAACCCCTGCTCCGCCAAGGTCGCGCTGGTCGGGCTGAATCGCAGCGCCGACAAGGTGTTGTCGCTGTAAAAGGTCATCGCATCACCGGCCGGGGCATCGCCGATGCGGTGGTAGCCGATCTCGGGGATGCGGTCGATCTCGAACTGTTCCTGCACGTAATCGACGTTGGTCACGAAGTCGTTGGGCTGGTAGTCGAGGGCGAACGTCAGCGCCTCGGTGTCGCGCTGCCGTTTGACATACAGCGACAGGTCGTGGGGGCGGTTGCGGTAATAATCGTTCTCGAAATATTCCTCGAGGAATGTCGGATCCGATACATACCCCGCCCGCATCTGCACCTGCCAATCATCGGGGAAGAAGTGCTGGTGCTTCCACAGGAACCGCCCGCGAAGGTCGCCCGGCGGGGTCACGTCCGCGCGGTCGGCCGGCAGGTCGTCCTTCCCGCGGTCGAGGATCACATACGACGTGAAATCGCCCGCGAAGTTCCACGGATCGCGCGTGGTTTCGGTGATGAAGCCGCCGGTGTACCGCGCGTCCAGCCCGGTGGCCGGTCCGCGATCGCCCAGATAGTCCAGCCGATATGCCATGTCCAGCCCCGGCGGGGCCGGCCGCCCGAGGGTCTCGAACAATCCCCACTGCGACCGGGCGCCCATGCCGAAGCGGCTGGAGTTCTCAAGCTGCAGCGCCCGCAGCGGGATGCCGTTCTGCGTGACCGTGCCACCGATTCCGGGCAGCCAGAAGACCGGCACGCCGAAGGTTTCCAGCGTGGCGTTGTCGGCTCCGAAACGGGTGATGGGCGATTCGCCGGGCAGTTGCGTCTGGCGCACATACGCCTTCTCGGCGGCCACGGCATACGACGGTGTGGCGAAGGCGCTGGTGGTCAGCACCAGGTCCTCCGCGCCATATTCCCGGCGGGCGTCGGACAACGCCAACTGCCGGATGGTTTTGGCCCGCAGTATGATTGGGATCTGCCGTCCGGGGTCGATGGCGTGCAGGATGGCGTCGGTCAGGATCGCCCGATCGGTGGTGAAATCGTAATAAGCCCGCTCGGCCGTGAGCCGCGACTCGCCGATCTTCGAGCCTGCCGGCGTGTAGACGATCCGCACATCCCCTTCGAGATACGCGCCGCGGATGGTCTTCTCGAGGGTCGGTCGGTCCCCGCCGCCCATCGCATCGCCAAGCTTGTCCAGCGAGGTGAACAGCACAACGCGGTCGGCCCGCAGCTCCAGGAAGTCCCCCTCCTTGCCGCGCTGGTACAGAGTGACGCCGCCTTCGATCTCGACCGCGATCTTCCCGTCGTCGTCCCGCAGCGTGCGGAGCGTGCCGGGAAACCGGAACTGCACCGGCTCGCCGGCGCCCGATCGCCGCACGGGGGAGGGTTGGCTCGTGGCCACGGCATTCGCGGCGGGCGCGGCATTCGCCGGGGCGCCGGGCAAGGTTTGCCCCGTCTTCCCGGCCTCCCGGACCGTCAATGCCTTTTGATAGGTCGCGGACCCGCCCGAATCGCGCCCGCGCCGATCGTCGGCGATCAATCGCACGGCGCCGGCGAGGGTCGCCGTCACATACAGCACCGGTCCCTCGCGGCGGACGGCGCCCTGGATGAGTCGGGCATCGTCGATCAACGCCACCTCGACGCGCTGTGTATCGAGGGCCACGCCGGGCACGGGGGTGATCCACACCACCGCCGTCCGGGCCGACAGCTTGGCATCGTCGATCTCCAGCGTCACGCCGCCATCGAGCAGGACGATTTGGGTCGCCCCTTGGGTCCAAGTGTCGGCGTGGGGGGCTTGGATCGCGAGGGATTGGGCCGGCGGCTGATATTGCCCCCTGGCCGGGACCGCCGGCCAAAGCAGCGCGATGAGAACGAGCAACTTGCGACCGCGCGCCACCGGCGACTCCTTCCGCCGCGCCCGGGGACAATCCAAGGACGAGGTCGCCGACATTATAGATGCGACGCCGAAAGCGTCAATTTGCCGCAATGCGACATTGCCGCCTTTCGACCCGTTGCGACAGTGCCCCGTTGCGACCGTGCCACGTGCCCCGTTGCGACAGTGCCGTGTTGCGAAACTGCCCCCATGCGCCGCCCCGCTCGCCCGGCCGAAATGCGCCGCGGAAGGTCGCTTGCCCGCGGGCGTGCGGGGCGGTATCGTTTTTTTCTTCGTTCGACTTCAACGGTTTTTACTGAGGAGCCTCCGTGTCGCCACAATTCCGCCGCACCAGCCACTTGTTCACCAGCGAATCGGTCACCATGGGCCACCCCGACAAGGTCTCCGACCAGATCAGTGACGCCATCCTCGACGCACTCCTCACCGAGGAGGCCAAACTCGGCCCCCAGGCCAACCTCGCCAACATCCGCTGCGCCTGCGAAACCCTCGTCACCACCGGGCAGGTCATTCTCGCCGGCGAGCTGCGGACCAACGCTTACATCGACGCCGCCGAGATCGCCCGGGACACGATCAAGGAGATCGGCTACACCCACGCCGAGATCGGGTTCGATTCCCATTCCTGCGGGGTGCTGGTCGCACTTCATGCCCAATCGACCGACATCGGGCGCGGCGTCGATCACGCCGAGGGAAAATCGTCGGAACAGGAGATGGGCGCCGGCGACCAGGGATTGATGTTCGGCTATGCCTGCGACGAGACCGATGTGCTCATGCCCCTGCCCATCCACCTCGCCCACCGCATCGTCGAGAAAATGGCCGAACTGCGACTGGACGGCACGCTGCCCTGGCTGCGCCCCGACGGCAAGAGCCAAGTGACGGTCGAGTATAAGAATGAAAAGCCCGTCCGCGTCCACACCGTCGTGGTATCCACCCAGCACGATGAGAGCGTGCTCGACAAAAAAGGCGTCTTCTCCGACGCAGCCCGCAAGCAGATCATCGAGTTGGTCATTCGCCCGGTGGTGCCCGATGAATACTGGAACGACAAAATCATCTTCCACGTCAACCCCACCGGCCGGTTCGTGATCGGCGGCCCCCACGGCGACACCGGGCTGACCGGGCGAAAGATCATCGTCGACAGCTACGGCGGTCGCGGCGCCCACGGCGGCGGGGCGTTCAGCGGCAAGGACCCCTCCAAGGTGGACCGTTCGGCCTGCTACATGGCGCGATACATCGCCAAGAACATCGTCGCCGCCGGCATCGCCGACGCCGCCGAGGTGCAACTGGCGTACGCCATCGGCGTGGCCGAGCCGGTCAGCGTGACGGTCAGCACCGAGGGCACCGCCGCCATCCCCGAGGACAAGATTTCCGAGATCGTCCGCACCCATTTCAAGCTGACCCCGCGGGCGATCATCAAACACCTCGATCTGCTCAAGCCGATCTACAAGGAGACGGCGCGGCACGGGCATTTCGGGCGCATGCCCGGCCCCAACGGCGAGTTTTCCTGGGAAAAGACCGACATGGCCGCCACCCTCGCCAAGGCCGCCGGCACCAAGGTCCGGGCATGAGCCGCGTCATCGCCCCATTGGCGACAGGGGCGCGGGTTCCGCGCCAAGCGGGCGTTTCGCGCTGAAGGCGCCGGGGCGCATGCGCGAGGCGCGCGGCCGCCGTGCATTCGTCGTCGGGCGTGGGCGACGGCGCCATTGGGGTGTTGACCCGCGCATCGCACGCGGCGGCGCCACCGCGGTGTGGACCCGCGCATCGCACTCGACGGCGCCATTGGGGTGTTGACCCGCGCATCGCACGCGGCGGCGCGAATTGAAGTGCGCGCCGTGCGCGGAGAATGGATCGGCGGGTTGACCTGCGGAACGACCGCGACCGCGCGACATTCGTCGCTCATCCCGGCGACCACTGTCCCTGTGGTCGCAGGAACCCGCGTCCCGCGCGACCGCGCGACATTCGTCAGCGCCTCCGTCGATCGGTATGATCGCGACGCCGGGGCAAGCCATGTATCGCCATGCCCCCCATCGGCCGACGAGGACCGCGCGTGACATGACCCTTCCAACGCCCGACATCAAGACGCCCCTGTGGCGGCGCTGGGGGATCGCCCAGTTCTTCGCCGACTATTCCTGGTTCCTGCTCAAAAATCTCATCGGCTGGGTGCTGATCCTCGCCAGCCCGTGGGTGGGGATGCTCCTGCCCGGACCGGGCGGGGTGCCCCTGTTCCTCATCGGTTTCGCACTCGTCAGCTTCCCCGGCAAGCGACGGCTCACCGCCCGCGTCCTGCGCGGCCGCAAGTTCCATCTCCTCCACCCGCGCTACCAGTGGATCCGCCTCGGCGGCGCCATCGTGCTCCCGATCATCTTCGGATTGCTCATCGCGTGGCGATACCACGGCTGGTTCAACGCCCATCAGCCCACCCGCCGCGAGTGGATCGCCGTGGCCCTGGTGGCATTGGGACTCGGTTGGTTGGCGACCTACGCGGGATTGCGCGTCGGCAACGGGATCGTCGGGCTTATGCCCAAAGTCCGGCGCATGGTCCGTCCGTGGATGCGCCGACGCGGCATCAACCTGCTGCCCCCGCGGCGCATCCGACGGGCGCCGTCCTCCCTGCCGCCGCAGCGAGAATCCGACGAAATCCTCGCGTTCCACCATCGCCACATGGACCGCGTCCGCTCGGCAGGCTCCTTCCTAAAACGGTCGGCCAAACAGCTGATCGGCGTGGCGATCACCGCCGCGGTGGTCATCTGGTTCGTGCGCCGCATCGCCGGTCAATGGGACGCCATCAGCCAGAAGGTCCAGGCCACCAGCTTCACCCGCATCCTGTTGGCGGCCGTGATGTTCGCCCTCTTCCTTCTCGTCTTCCGGGCGGTGGCTTGGCGGCGGATCCTCGAGGCCTTCGGCCGCCGCGTGCCCCTCTGGCCGGCGACGCGCGTCTGGTCCACCAGCGAACTCGCCCGCTACGTCCCCGGCGCCATCTGGCAGGTGGTGGGCAGGGTCTACCTCATCCGTCCCTACGGCGTCAACGCCGCCACCTGCTCGACCAGCCAGGTGCTCGAGTTGGCGATCTTCGTGCTCGCCAACATCTTCACCGCCCTGATCTGCCTCCCATGGTTCGCGCCCAAGATGGGCCCCGACGCCCGCCCGTATCTCTACGCGACGGCCTGCCTGGCGCCGCTGCTCCTGCTGCTGCTCCATCCCCGGATTTTCCTGGGGACGGTCAACCGCATCCTCACCGCCGCCGGCAAGATGCCATTCACCATCCGACTCCAAAAGCGCCTCCTCTCGAAGCTGATGCTGTGGAACATGCTCGGCCTCGCCTGGCAAGGCCTGGCGCTCTGGGTCCTCATGAGCCAACCCGACACCCTCGGCCTGTCGCTGGATCAACTGCCCCTCATCATCGGCGCCTAGTCCATCGCCTGGACCGCCGGTTTCCTGGCCATCACCAACCCCGCCGGCCTGGGCGTCCGCGAGGCGGTCCTCGTCACCCTCCTCCGCTTCAGCCTCCCCGACAGCGTCCTGGCCCACTTCGGCGGCGACGAACGGCAACTGAAGGCATTCCTGATGTTCCTGGGACTTCTATTGCGCCTGTGGACCATCCTCGGCGAACTGATGCTCTCGGGCGTGGCCTATGTCCTGGACTATAAAGGCGCCATCGGAAGACCCGATGCGCCGGGACGGATGGGGGAGAAGTTGTGAACGGTGGGTTGTGAGTTATAAGTTGCGCGCTGCGGGTTGGCGACGAAGGCCGGTGTTGTCTTCTCCGCCTACCCTCCCTCCGCCTACCGCCTACCGCCGAGAGCTGTATGTTGTACGTTGCAAGTAAAAGCAACCATCAACCATTAACTGACAACTGACAACTGACAACAGACAACAGACCACTGACAAGCGACAACTGCCAACCGATGCTCCCCCGCCTCTCCGCCATTCTCCTCTCCACCGCCCTGTTTTTCGGGGCGCTCCATCTCTATTCGCTGCACATCGACTTCCCCATCGCGTGGCATCCCGACGAGCCGGGCAAGGTCTCGCAGATATTGAACGACTCCCGCAATTTCCACCACCCGCAACTGCTCCTCGAAGCCACCCAGTGGGCCACCGGGTGGTTCGATACCCCGCCAACCCCGCAAGAGACCGTCCAAACCGGACGGTGGTGTTCGGCCGTCTTCGCGGCCACGGCGGTGTATGCACTGTCGTGGGTCGGCTACGCGACCGGCGGGGTGATTGGCATGGCGCTGATGGGGTTGATAGTCGGACTCTGTCCGCCGCTGTTCACCTACGCCCACTACATGAAGGAGGACGCGGCGCTGGCGGTCGGCGTGGCCATCGGCGTGCTGGGGATGGCCGCGACCGCCACCGCCGGTCGATGGTGGACGCAACTGATCGGGGTGGCGATCCTGGGACTGGGCTGCGCGGTCGCGACGAGCGGAAAATATGTCGGCGCGGCGTCGGTGGTGTCGGTGTTGCTCGTCCCGCTGATCCCTTGGCGGCATTGGACTTTCGCCATCGGCTGGCCACTGGTGTTCACCGCGGCCCTCGCCGTCGGAATCCTGGCGATCAACCACCGCGCGTTCGAGGAACAGACGCATTTCGAGCGGTCGCTGGAGGCCGAGAGCGAACACAGCGTCACCGAGCATTTCAGTCTGACGATGGACCGTCCGAACACATTTTTCGTCGATACCGTCCGCCGACAAACCCAATGGCCGGCGACGGGTTTGGCCGCAACCTACCTGCTGCTCTTGCCCATCGGATTGCGGCGCAGGACGGCGTGGGATGGGTTCATCGTTTTGTACGCCGCATTCTGGCTGACGATCCTGTCGTATTCGGTGATCTATTTCACCCGCTATGCATTGCCCGCGGTGCTGGGGGTCCATGTCATCGCCGGGCTGGGGGCGATCGCGCTGGTCGGAGTGTTCCGGCGGTGGTCGGGGCGCGCCGGCGGGATCGTCGCGCTGGCGATCGCCCTGGTCGTGGTCGTCGTACAGGGCCGGCGGGTGTTGATTTTCAATCGGCAATTCATCGTCGCCAACGACACTCGCACGATCCTCGCCGATTGGGTGCGAAACCACGTGAAGCCCGGCGAGCAGGTTCTCGCCGAAAACTACAGCGGCCTCGGATCGGCCGACGTGCCGGCGAATATCTGGATGCGGACCGGGGCCGCGGAACTGGGTTCGGTCGAGTCACTGCGAAATCGCGGCATCGACTACGTGGTCGTCGCCGATTTTTGGTACGAGCGCTATTTCATCCCGCAAGTGAAACCCGCCGACGGCGCCGAGGCCGGTGTCGCCCGCATCCGCGCGTTTTACGATGAACTCTTCGCCCTGACGCCGGTCTTCGTCGCCGCGCCGCGCGTGAAGCAGGAGGCCAACACCTGTCCGGAGCTGAGGGTGTATCGACTGGAGAGGTAGGCGGAGACATGGAGGCGGCGGGCGGGGCGCGGTAGGTGGTAGGCAGTGGGCGGTATGCGGTATGCGTACAATGCAGCCGGACACCGGACGCGGTCTTTGGTCTTCTCCGCCTACCGCCCACCTTCCTTCCGCCTACTGCCCACACCACTTGCAATCGCACACCTCGCCCATCCGCGTCGCGGGACGGTGGCGAACGGTCAGCGGGCAGTGTTCCGACCGGTCCTTGGCCTTCTCGATCGTCGGACAGCCGCAGCCATCCTCGGCCGGATCGCGCAGCGGTTTTCGCAGGAATGGCGAGCCGCAGTAGCTGACGTTGCGATAGACCTTCCGCATCGGGCAGCGCTCGCACGCCTCGGCCCGCAACGTCCACCCCGCCGCCGATTCCCCGTCGCGCAATCGCCGGATGCGCGCCGACGCCGCCTTGGCCGCCGCCCGCGAGAGGCTGGCGAAACCGCGTCCGATCGGCTCCAGGCAGAAACCGCAACTTCCCATGACCTTGTTATCGGTCATGGGGCACCCGATCCTGCGATTCACGCGGTCTCGCTCGCTGGCCGACCTCGGCGGGCCGATCCGCCGGCGGGCGTTCACCGCGAAACGTACCGTCCAAGCGGCCAATGATCCTCCGAATCCGACTTCGATCCGGTCGTGTCCTCCGCCCTGGGCGTCGTCGGCGACGGCAGCGCCCCGGCCCCGCCGCCGTTTCGCAGCGATCGGTGGATCCGCGCGATTTCCATATCGTGCTGGCGTCGGATCCAGATCATTTTCTCCTCGATCTCCGCTCGCTGCTCGCTCGCCACCCGCGCCAGCTCGGCGCCGACCGATTGCGACAGGAAGTTCCGTTGGCTCTCGGTGTCGATCACCACGTATTTCACCAGGTGCCGCACCATCTTGCGGTATTCCTTTTCGACGTTGATTCCGCAGACGGCGCAATAATTGTCGGTGCGCTCCTCCCCGCAGCGCGGGCAAAACAGCCGGTCGGGCGCCTTGATGACCGCGATCACCTGCGGCTCGTCGGGCGGCCCGGCCCAGCGGCTGAGCTTGACGAACACCCGCAGATGCACCGTCAGCACCAGGCTCGCCACCGCCGCCAGGATCGCCGCGCAGGCGATCCACGACACGCTCGCGGCCACCGGCGCCACCAGCAGCAGGAACACCGTGAACCAGTCGGCCGAGCGCTTGGCCAGCGACACCTCGATGGGTTCGAGCCCCGCCGGCGCCCTGGCCCGTTGGGCATCGACCATGTCCAGGTGCTTCAATTGGTCCCCGACCATCACATCGTAACCTTTGGTCGCCATGGCAAGCCTCCCGAATTCCACCCCGACCGGAACTGTACCCTGGGGCACTGACAGCATTGTGTCAGGCGCGAAAGGAGAAATCCGGCGACTATGATGGGAAAGTCGTTTACCCATCCACCCGAGGAGAACGCCATGAAAACTGCGATCGCGACGGTGATTTGCCTGATTCTCGCGGCAGGGGCGATGTCGCCGGTTTCCTCGCGTGGCGGTGACGATTCCGCCGCCGACCTGGCCGAGCGCGTCGCCAAGCTCGAAACCCTCGTCCAGCGCGACCCCTTCCATCCCGACGACACCGTGCTGGCCCGACTGGCCCACCTGGACAAACAGCTCTCCGCCATCGACGAGACCTCGGCCACCGGCGCCCGCCTGCGCGACCGCGACGATGCCGACACCGCCAAGTCCATCGACGCCTTGAACAAGCGGCTCAAGGACATGGAAACCCGTCTCCGCGCCGCCGAAAATCCCCGCCAGGACCCCGCCGACGCCCGCGCCCTGCGCGAGATCAAAACCGACCTCGACAAACTCGATCGCACCCTCGACGCCCTCCAATCCCGCGTCTCCCGCCTGGAAAGCCGTCGGCCATGACTCTTTCTCCCCCTATATCCTTCCGCCTACCGCCTACCACATTTCATCCATTTGCAATTCCGGAAAACGATGGAACAATGTTATTCAGTCGCACGGCGGGGCGTTCGGTGCAGATCGGGCGGTCCGAGTGACGATACAGCAATAACCCTTCGCCGCATCCAGCGGAACGGCGGAGTTGGCGTCATGCTCGCGACGGTCCACCGCGTACCGTCCTTTCGTCGGCGTCGGGGCGTTCCCGATCATCCGCCGACGGTGAGCGGCGCCTGTGGAGGAAACCGTAAATTGTATGGACACAAACCCATTCTCGGGTTTTGGTCTCCGGCCTGTCGAACTGACCGACCGGGCGACCTTGTGTGCACACCTGGCACGCCTGTCTGAGCCGTTATCGGATCATACCTTTTCACAACTATTCACCTGGTCGCGCTGCCTGCGGACGTTTTGGACGACGCTCGACGGGCACCTGTGCGTCTTCGCCAATGGCACCGGCGACCTCACGATGCTCCTGCCGCCCATCGGCGACGGGAACTCCGACAAGGCCCTGGCGTCGGCGTACGAGATCATGGACGGCTACAACGCCGCCCACGGCGTGCCCGACCATAGCCGCGTCGAATACGCCAGCGACGAGATGCTGCGCCATTTCGACGCCGGCAAACTCGATGTGGCGCCGCTCGCCATCGACTACGTTTACGACGTCAACCGCATGATCGACCTCGCCGGCGGCGATTTGGCCTCCAAACGCCAGGCGAAGAACCGGTTCATGCGCAATTACGCCTACCATGTCGAGCCGTATGACGCCGCCAAACACCTGGAGCCATGCCGCCAACTGTTGGCCGGGTGGAAGCAGTACCAAGACCACCAGCACTTCACCGACGGCGGGACCAATGCCACCAAGCGGGCGAAGGAATCCATCGCCTGCGACATGGCGTTGCAGCACGCCGGGGCGCTGGGATTGCGCGGGCTGGTCGTGCACGTCAACGAAACCGGTTCCACCGGCGAGCGCGACCTGTCCGGCGACGGCTGGGCGATCCGCGGCTTCACCTTCGGCGAAACCCTCGGCGCCGACCAGGCCAGCATCGTCATCGAAAAAACCGATTTGACGGTCAAGGGCCTCGCCCAGTTCATCTTCAGCGAGTTCTGCCGCACCGTCTGGGCACACCGCCCGCGGATCAACGTCGGCGACGACTGGGGCTTGGAGAGCCTGGCGTGGACGAAGATGAGCTATCGTCCGATCCAACTGCTGCAAAAATCGACCTTCAGGCGAAAAGCCGCCATTCAGATGGCGGTCCCCGCGATGCCTTCGCCCCTGCCCATGGCGCCGATGGAGATTTCCACTGAAGCCGGCATCGTCGCGCCCACCGACGGGGTGTTGGCCAGCGCGTCGATGCCCACCGAGGCCAAGGTGCGCCGGGCCGACAAGGCGGACCTGTCGGCGGCGGTGGCGCTGGAGACCGGGTGTTTCAGTTCCTATTGCCTTACCAAGCGGCAGTTGCAGTATTTGCAGCAGCGGCAGAGCGCCGTGTTCCTGGTCGCCGAGGACGCCGGGCGGATCGTCGGCGAGGGCATCTCCCTGGTGCGCCGTCACAAGCGCGGCGCTTCCGGGCGGATCTACAGTCTCGCGGTCGATCCCATCGCGCGGGGCCGTCGCATCGGCCAACGGATTTTGCGGGCGATGATCGACGACTTGGCCGCGCGCGGCGCCAAGCGGATTTACCTGGAGGTCGAGGCGACCAACACCGCCGCGATCGCCCTGTACCACCGCAACGGCTTCACGCAGGTCGGGCGATTGGTGGACTATTACGGTCCCGGACGCGACGGCTTGCATATGCGCCATGATGTCCCGACAGGCCCGACGCTCTTCGAGCCGTCGCTGGCCATCGCATCGTGATGGACATGGGGGGCGGACTTCCTTTTGTCGCGGGGGCACCTCGCCCCCGTTCTTATACACATGTCGTCGGCGGTCGGCCGCGATATTTTTGTCGCGAGGGCGCCTCGCCTCCGTTGTCATACACATCTCGGCCATTGCCTCCGCCGTTTCATGTGGCTCAGCCGCCCCCGGCTGAGGGAATGAAGGCTGGCGTGTCGGCGGGAGACACAGCCGAGGGCGGCTATGCCACATATCTCTTGGCAGGAGCACACGTTAGAGCTGGAAAAAACTTATGTATAACAACAATGCGCCTCGCCCCCGCCTTGCCCATCCAAGCCGGTGACGACGGCGCTCAACGGGGGTTTTCACAACCTCCAAACCCCGGTCGCGCCGGCTACGTCGTTGGACGCCGGCGAGGGCGCCCACGCGACAGGGGAATGCGCCGGGTCCCCGCGGCTTGCACAAAAGATGTGTAGGACAACGAGGGTGGGACGCCGCCGCCACAGACGGACGGCGATCCTTGCCCGCGGCGCGCAACACGGTTTACACTGCCGCCATGGTTTTCCTTCGACGGGCGGTGATCCTCACGGGATTGTTGACGGTGGCCGCCACCGTATTCTTGGCCGGGATCGATTGGGGCCTTCCGTCGGCCCGCGTCGACGCCTTTCTCTTCGGCGACCGCCCCGTGTGGACCGGCCGCTCGCTTCTGCAACTCGCCCCCGCCGACGCCGCGCCCGATCGCGGCGCCGATGTGGATGCCAACCCGCTCACGGTGCGCGACTCGTCGATCGTCCTCAACGCCACCGACGCCCAGCGCGCCGAGATCATTCGCCGGTACCGGCTTTTCACCTATCAGCCCGACGAGATGATCACGCTGATGTCGCTGGCGCGGATGCGCCCCGGCGCCGGCGACCTCGATCCTCGCCTCTATCAGTACGGCGGGCTGTGGGTCTATGGCGTGGGGTTGATGCTGCGGATGGGCGCGGCGGTCGATTTTCTGCATCTGACGGCCGACCCGGCGTTTTATCTAGATCACCCCGACGCCTTTGGGCGATTCTATGTCATGGCGAGGCTCTACGCCGCGCTGTGGGGGTTGGTGGGCGTCTGGACGGTCCATCGTCTGACCCGCCGGTATACCCAACACCGCTGGCCGCCGATCATTGCGGCCTTGCTGGTGATCCTGATGCCGGTGGTCATCAACCAAGCCCACGAGGCCAAGCCGCACCTGCCGGGCGCGGTGCTGATGCTGCTGGCGTGTCTGGCGGCGATCGGATACGCCCGCACCGGGGCGCCGCGATGGTGCATCGGCGCGGGCATCCTCTGTGGGGCGGCGGTGGGCATGGTGCTGTCGGTCTGGCCGATCGCGGTGGTCATTCCGCTCATGGCGCTGATCCGCGCGGACCCGCGACGGCGCCAATGGCAGGCGATGGGGGCGGCGACGGGGCTGCTGTTCATCACCTATTTCATCACCAATCCCTTTGTGATGATCCACTTGGTGGGCGACCGCTCGCTGCTGCTGTCGAACCTCGGCAACACGCAGGCGATGTATGGCGTTTTGCTCGCGGGGATCCCGCGCGCGGCGCGGCTGATGGTCGAGGGCATGTCCCCCGCCCCGGCGATCCTGGGCATCGCGGGGGCGATGGGCTTGGCGTGGGTGGCGGTGCGAAGGCATCGCCCTGCGGACGCGCGGCCCGCCCGCCGGGCGGACGGGTGGATTCTCGCGGCCCCGGCGATTCTGTTGAGCTGTCAATTCGCCCTCACGGCGGCGGGCAAACCGGGGGAATATGGGCGGTTTTTCCTTTTTCCCGACATGGTGTTGGCGCTGGCGGCGGCACTGGCGGTCGATCGTTTCACCTGCAAACCACTGGTTCGCGGAGCCTGTTATGGATTGTTGCTGGCGACCACGGCGGTATTCGGCGCCGTCTATGTGCGAGCCTATCTGCGCGATGCGGGATCGGTGCCCGGCCGGATCGAGTGGGCCGATCAACTCGAGCGGCTGAATCGTCAGGGCGGACGGACATTGGGAGTGCTGGCCGAGCCGGCGCCTTATTCGTTGCCGCCGGTGGATCTGTTCGATTGGCAGATCATTTTGTTGCCGAGGAGCGGTCGGTGGGGCCGAACCCGGCCGGATTTGATCGTGCGCGCGGTGGACGCGCCGGGGGAGTCGGCGTTGCCGCTGGAAGGCTATGACCTATTGCCGCAGTCGGCGCCGATCCAGCCGATGGTGGCGCGGCTGTCCTGGGCGGACAAACCCTTCGAGGTGTGGGTGCGCCGCCCGTGATCTCACCCCTGTCATCGGCAACGGGGTGATTTTGGGCGCTGTCCCCGGCGGGGGGGATGGATAGGGTGGATGGAACGTCGGCGTCGGGCCGGCGGTTCACCGGGCCTCATTTTTGGGACCTATCATGAGATTTTCCACCGCCGCTCTGTCGCTTTCACTCGGTTTCGCGCTGGTCGGCTGCCATGACAACACGCCGGCGCCGAAAATGGACAAGGGCACCTCGTCCGGTGCGATGGCGTCGCCGGATGCCCGCCAGTCCGGGCCAATGGCCCAAGCGGTTGAAGCGGCGCCCATGGCGATGGCGACCATTCGACCGGCCAAGAAGGCGACCAAGGACGAGAACGTCACCGGGACGATCGCCTTCCATCGGGCCGGCGCCCAAGTTCGGGTGGTCGCGGATTTGGCGGGTTTCAAACCCAACTCCATCCACGGAATCCATTTCCACGAGTCCGGCGATCTGAGCGCGCCGGATCTGTCCAGCGCCGGTGGACATTTCAATCCGACGAACATGCCGCACGCCGGCCCGGACGATGCCAAGCATCACGCCGGGGACCTGGGCAACATCACCGCCGATGGACAGGGCAAGGTTCACAAGGAGTGGATGCTTTCCGGCATCACGCTGGGATCGGGCAAGACCGATGTGATCGGCAAGTCCGTCATCATCCACAGCGGCGCCGACGACCTGAAGAGCCAGCCGTCGGGCGACAGCGGCGGCCGAATCGCCGGCGGCGTGATCGAGCCGACGCGGTGATCGCGTCGGGGGGGGGCGGAACGCATCGGAGCGAAGATCGTCCGTGTCGATTCCAAACATGCGCCCGTTTTCCATTGGCGAACCCGGCGGTTCGCGCGTAGGATTCGGTCTAACCAAGGTTTTGTGGAGATTCGATCATGAGCATGTTCCCCAATCCGTCGCAAACCCGCCGCCCGGTCGAGCTGGATTATTCCGGCGCCGGCTCGTCGGTGGTCTTCCGCTTCATGAACACCGTCTACGCCTGGATGTGCGTGGGGCTGGCGACGACGGCGGTGGTGGCGTGGTACGTATCCCAGTCGCCGCCGGCGCTGAAACTCGTCGGGCAGTCGATCTGGCTGCTCATCATCGTGGAACTGGCGCTGGTCTTCATCATCAGCGCGGCGGTCAACAAGGTCGGCGGAACGCTGGCGACGGCGCTGTTCCTGTTATACGCGGCCCTCAACGGCGCGACGCTCGCAGGCATTTTCATCATGTTCAAACTGCCGGCGCTCGGCGGGGCGTTCGCCGTGACCGCCGGAACCTTCGGCATCACAAGCCTTTACGGGTTCGTCACCAAACGCGACCTGACCGGGCTGGGCGGAATCCTATTCATGGCGTTGATCGGGCTGATTCTCGCCAGCGTGGTGAACATCTTTTTGGCCAGCTCGATGCTGTATTGGCTGGTGACCTACGCCGGCATCCTCATTTTCGTCGGCTTGACGGCGTATGACACGCAAAAGCTCAAGAAATTGGCGTATCAAGTCGAAGGCAACGCGGCCATGGCGTCGCGGATGGCCATCGTCGGATCGCTGATGCTGTATCTGGATTTCATCAACCTGTTCCTGCTGATGCTGCGAGTGATGGGCGACCGGCGGTAGGTTGGCGCGTCCGATGCGATCCGTGGCGGAGGCGTCTGGCTCCCGCTTTGGTCAGCGGTCGCTGTCGCACCGGCGACCGCCATCATATCCACTGATCGCGGATCAACTTCAGCTGTTGCCAATCCCCCTCGTTGAACCACGGGGGACATGGGTCCGATTCGATCAATCTTCCGAAGAACACTTCGGCCTCATCCTCGATTTTTTCCTTGGTCTGCCCCATCGCCAGCCGCGCGGCGTAGAGGTCGTCCTCGAGGCTGGCCAGACGCAATGCCTCCCGGCCGGCGTTCTCGCGCACCAAATTCGCCAAGTCGCGGTAGAACATCCAGATCTCCTCATCCGGCAGCGGCGGGGGGACGCAATGGCGCTTCAGGGCGTGGCCGAAGTATTTCATCTTCGTCTCCCACGAGAGGACGGGATTCATGGCAAGAGTGATGTATTGCCCGACCTTGTGGGCCTCGTGGGCGTGGGCGTTGCCATGCCGGTCGGCGTCGTGAACGCGATGGGCGTAATAGGACTCGGGATGTCCGAGTTCCGGCATCTTCGGCAGGGCGCGTTGCGCGGTCATGGCCCGTCCCCGGTCGAGGTTCTTCCGGCGGAGGCGGATATGAATGCCCCGCCGGCGGATCACCTGCGCATGGTACCGCCGAGACGATAGCGCGGGCAAGACAAAGTTTGGCGAAAACCCGGGGGGGGATGACAGGGTGTTGTCAGGCGGCGGGGCTTAGCGCGTCGGCCGGGAGGCGTTTGGACTGGATGCAGACGGCCACGAAAATGTGGCGCAGGCGATCGAGGGAGGTCGAGCGGAGGAACTCGTCGGAGAAATCGAGGGGGAAGTTGGCGCGGTAGTGTCGGAATTGCTCGACGAGGGCGTCGCGCTGCATCGAGGCGACCAGGCACATCAATCGCTCGAGCTGATGGGAAGCCAACATCCGCCACACTCCTCGCAAGGGGAAAATGGATCGGCTTAAACGAAAAAGTCGATCAGCGTTCCCTTATGAAGAATATCGGTGGGACGTTGCACCGCCTTTACCACCGTCGCGGGGGGATTTCGAGGCGGGATCGGCGGCAGTTTTTTCCACACCGGCTCGAAGGGACCGCATCGCCGCGCGGCGGGGGTTTCGGCCTCGAACGGCGGGTTGATGGCGTCCTGGAACACCGGCGCCGGTCGCAATATCTGGCGTGGCTGGAATCGGGGGGTGGTATGAATGACGGGGCGGGGGGCGATCCTCGGCGCGGGGTGTTGCGTGGCGCGCTGCTCGAAGCGATCAACCGGCGAGAGGGGCGAGCCCGCACCGCCGCCGCCGGCGGCCGCCGCGGTGGTGCGGATGGCGTCGCGGAGCATTCGCACCACCGCCAAGTCCATCGAGGCGGTGATGAGGGAAATTTGTGATTCGCCCAATCCCACGCCTGGGCATGAGCAAAGCGGTTTCCGCGCCGGGAGCCGGGAACCGAATCCAATGAAAACGCCGAGAAAACGTCGATAATCGCTATTTGATCGGACGTGCCCCGCGCTTCCGATTATGCCGGATGATGCCCCAAAGCCACATCGCCGGCGGGGGGTGTTGCGGCGGGGCGTCGAATGGCGTGAAATCACGTCGATGCGCACCGACGAGCTCGACTTCCATCTGCCCCCGGAATTGATCGCGCAGTCGCCGACCGAGCGCCGGGGGATGTCGCGCCTGCTGCATTACGATTCGGCGACCAAGGCGGTGGGGCACCGGACATTCCCGGACCTGCCGGCGCTGCTGAGGCCGGGGGATTTGCTGGTGTTCAACGACGCCCGCGTGATCCGCGCGCGGTTCATGTTGCGAAAAAACACCGGCGGGCGGATCGAGGGGCTTTTCCTCGGGGAAATCCGTCTCGGCGCCTGGCGGGTCATGCTGCGGAATGTCGGCCTGCATGTCGGACGGGCGATGGTGTTTGAGCGCGACGAATCGCTCTCGGCGACCGTGATCGAGCCCTTGGGCGGGGGGGAATATGCGTTATCGGTCGAGACCGACGCGTCGGCGCTCGCGGTATTGGATCGCGTCGGGCGCATACCCCTGCCGCCGTATATTCGACGCGACAAGGGCGCCGATCCGCGCGATGCCGACGACGCCGAGCGATATCAGACGGTCTACGCCCGCGCGCCGGGATCGGTGGCGGCGCCGACGGCCGGGCTGCATTTCACGCCGGAATTGCTCCATGAATTGGATCGCCGCGGGATCGAGCGGACGTTCGTGACGCTGCATGTCGGCGTCGGCACCTTCAAGCCGGTCTCGTCGGCGAATTTGGAGGATCATGTCATGCACCGCGAGGGGTATGACATTTCGTCGGAGGCGACCGACGCGCTCAATCGCGCGAAAACCCAATGCCGTCGCATCGTCGCGGTGGGCACCACCTCGGCCCGTGTTCTGGAAAGCCAACCTGCGGATGCGGCGTTCATCGCCCGATCGGCCGACACCGACATTTTCATCCGCCCGCCTTATTCGTGGAAGCATGTCGGGGCGCTGGTGACCAACTTCCACCTGCCGCGCAGCACCCTGATCGCACTGGTGGCGGCGAAGGTCGGGTTGGCCGAGCAACGCCGTATCTACGACATCGCCATCGCCGAACGGTATCGGTTTTTCAGTTATGGGGATGCAATGGTGGTGGAGTGAGGGGGAGGGAGAGGAAAAGGTTGTAAGTTGTACGTTGCAAGTTGTACGTTAAGAGTTGCGGGTTGCGGGTTGCGGGTTGTGAGTTGTGCGTTGAGCGTGGGGCAACGAATTGCCGTCAACCGCCAACCACCCCCTGACAACTGCCAACTGCCAACTACCTCGATCATCGCTTCAGTCCTTCTGCGCAACTGCGCGACGGCACGGGGGGACCATTTTCGCCGTTGCGGGCTTGGGTGGGCGATTCGGTTTTTCGGCCGTAGGTGATGTTTCGGGGGGCGCGGACGTAGCGGTTGGGGACGCACCACGTTTGGCCGTTTTCATCCATATCGACGATCCAGATGATGTCCTCGTCGCGGTGGCCGGGTTCGATGAGGTTGGCCACGCCTTTGCCGGTGGGGCCATCCCAACCCGGGCCGCCGACCACGACGCGCGATAAGGGGGGATTGAGTTGAAGCATGGGTGGGATTGAAGCGAACTCGGCGCCACGGCGAGCTGATGAGAACGCCGGCGCCGACGCGACGGATTGTCGCATCGGCGCCGGCGCGGTCTGAGCCGGTCGCAAGTCGTCGAGCCACCGTTACTTATCGTCGTCGCCGACGGCGGCCTTGGCCTCGGCCATGACGCCGCCTTCGGAGATGGATGTCAATTTCTTGTCGGCGGCGCCTTCCTCATCGAGGGTTTTCTGGAGGAGCTTGGCCACGTCGTTGTGTCCGAGGGCCATGGCGATGGCGCGGACGGTGCCGTAAGCGGCGATCTCGTAATGCTCCACCCGCTGGCCGGCGCCGATGAGGGCCGCGTCGATCACGGCCGGACTGCCGTCCTCGGAGATGATCTCCTTGCCCTCCTCGACAAGTCCCTCCATGGCGGCGCATTTCTTGCCGCCAAGCTTGAGGTCGAGAATGTCGGCGATCTGGTTGAGGCGATCGACGTGTCCCTCGGTCTCTTGGAGATGGGACGTGAAGGCCTGTTTCAGCTTGGCGTTCGACGCCTTTTTTGCCATCTTGGGCAGGGCCTTGATGAGCTGGTTTTCGGCGCTGTATAGATCCTTGAGCTCATCTTTGAGCAGGTCGCTGAGCGTGTCCATGATGACTCCCGGTTGGGGATGATCGAAACCCCGGGACGCGCGTCCCGTCGGGCATGGCCTCGTATATAGACCCGGCCGGGCGTGGGTGGGAATGGGCAAAACGCCGGGATTCATGGTGTGCGGCTCGATCCCCGCGCATTCACGCGGCGGTGTGGGCGGAGGGATTGAACCGAACGAACGCCCATCGCACCAGCGCCACGATGCCGAGGGATTCGACCAAGAGGGTCGAAATGGCGGCGACCGCGGCCAAGGCGAATCGGCCGCTGGTCGCCAGCGCCAAAGCCCCGGCGCCGAACGCCAACCCGCACGCGACGGCGACGACCAGCACCTTGAGGAACATCAGCGCGATCTGCCGACCAAAGCCCTGCAGGTCGCCCGGTCCGGACGGCGCCCGCGAGGGATACAGCAGGAAGACCAGGTTCTCGACGCCGATCACCACGGTGTTGAATGGCGCCGCCAGCGCGATCGCCGCCAGCGCCCACGGGGCCGCCACCGGAAACGCCACGGCCAACATCGTCAGCGCCGCGCCCTGACAGATTGTCAATATGGCGATGGGCACGGCCAACTGCCCGAGGGTCAGCGCCATCGGGGAAATGGGCAGTTGCCGGAGCATCGGCAGCACATCGAGGTCGCCGCGGAAATCCATCCGCAGCGTGCCGGAGAGGAAGACCGTCGCCCATGCCAAGGCCGCGACAAGCCCGCCGAAGAGGTCGGGATGGGCGCTCCCGCCGCCGTCGCGCATCACCCACAGCGACGGACCAACGCCGACGACGAGGATCAGCAGAACGATAAGCAATCCCTTGGCGCCGCGGACGGCCTTGAGGGTCTGTCGCCACGCCATCGCGCCGGCGCCGCCCAGGCGGGGGAACATCGGCAGGTTGCGCCACGCCGCGCCGCGGGTGGACATCCACCCGCCGGATCGACGTTGGCGGGTCCGCTCGGCCGCCCTGCGTCCGGCGACGATGGACGCCTCGAGGTAGTCGGCGTCAAGATGGAAGATGATGCCCACGAGCAGGCCGAGCACCGCGGCACACCCGGCCAAGGCGAGGACGAGTTGGCCGACGCCGGTCGCGGTGAGGGTCCAGGCGAATGGCGCGAACGGCGCCAACGCGATGCGCCCGGGAGTCGATTCAACGAACGCCGAAAGCATGGCGCGGGCGTCGCCGGTCTGCCGGGCCAGGGCGATCATGAACGCCCAGACCACCAACGCGCCCATCGCCGCGACCGCGACGATCCGTAGGCGCGAATAAAGCCGTTTGCCCACGGTTTCGGCCGTCAGCAGGACGGCCATGTTGAGCAGTTGCACCAGCGCCAGCGAAAAGGCGATGGCGAGGTAAACGCCGATCCACGATCCGCCGTGACGCATGAAAATAAGCGTCATGGGCGCCGCCATCAGCCCGTGGGCGAATGCGCTTTTGGCGAGCTTGTAAAACAGCAACTGCCGGCGCGACACGGGGGCGGCGAACAGGAAATCGACCTCGGCGGGCGTGAAGGCGATGGCCCTGTCGGACGATCCGGTCAGCAAGGTGGTGACGCACGACGCCAGCAGGATCAGGGGCATGAAAAGCCGCACGCGATGCGGGTCGGTGGGGGGCGCGTCGCCGCGCATCCAAATCGCCGGCCCGAGCCACATCGCCAGGACCAACAGCGCCAGGAACAGGAAAAAACCCCCGCGAAGCGTGCCGGCGCCCCGCCACGCCCTTCGCACGACGGCCTTGGCCTGAAGCAGCATGAGCAACCGCAGCCCCGGCGGCGGCGCCAAGGTCATGATCGCTCCATCGCCGCCGCCGGATCGGCGCCCTCGGTGGCGCGGAAGAACAAATCCTCGAGGGACAAATCCCCATCAAGGCCCGCGAACGCCGATCGCGCCTCGGCGACCGGCCCGAAGAAGAGCCGCCGCCCGCGGTGAAGGATCAGCAGATGCGTGCACAAATCCTCGACCAGCGCCAATAGATGCGAGCTGACGACGAACGCGGCGCCCTCGTCGGCCTGGGTGAGGATCGAGCGTTTCATGTCGCGGATGCCGCGAGGGTCCAGCCCGGTCATCGGCTCATCCAGCAGGATCAAGCAGGGGCGATGGAGATAGGCGCAGCAAATGGCGAGCTTCTGACGCATCCCCCGGGAGAGTTCCATGGCCAGGGCGTCGCGCTTGCCGACCAGCTCGAATTGATCGAGCAGCGCCTCTGCGGCCGTCTGGAAGTCGTCCATCCGGTGGATCGCGGCGATGAATCGCAGATGTTCCCACACCGTCAGGGCGTCGAACAGGTTGGGGTCGTCGGGCACATAGGCGAGATGGCGCTTGGCCGTCACCGGGTCGGCGTGGACATCGTGGCCGGAGATCGAGATGTTGCCGGCGGTGGGGGGAAGGATTCCGGCGATGGCCCGCAGGGTGGTGGTCTTGCCGGCGCCGTTGGGACCGAGCAGGCCGAGAATCTGCCCCGGTTCGACCGAAAACGAAAGCCCCTCAACGGCGACGACGCCGCGGTAGGCTTTGTGGAAATCCGACACATCCAACACCGTCATGGGGGGCGCCTCCGAGCAAGAGATCGCCATTGTAACGTCGGATGGGGATTTTTGGACGGGTGGCGCTGGCGCCCCGCGCCGGTTGCGAGCGCCGGGGCGATCGCTACGAAGGACGCCAAGGCGATTGCACCCTGTCCGGGCGCGCCGGTTGCGGGCGCCGGATCGGTCGAGACCCTGCCACGATGGCATCCCGGCGAGGCGCTGGCGGGGGGGCGGCTGTCACGGTGGCAGGGGGAGGCGGGGCGCGACCGGCGCCGGGGTGTTCGTAAGATCATTCGCCGCAATGGGTTGCGGAATGCGACGACGAGGCGGCTTTTGGCACGGGGGTTGTTAATGGACCGCGACCGGCGGACGACGGACAGGTCCGCCTTCGCACGAAAACAATCCTTCCCAGGAGATCAATCCATGGCCGCGAAGATGCTTTGCTTCGACAATGACGCCCGCAAGGCGCTGCTCGAGGGCGTGTCCAAACTTGCCCGGGCGGTCAAATCCACCCTTGGCCCGCGCGGACGCAACGCCGTCATCGACAAGGGCTGGGGCGCGCCCACCATCACCAAGGACGGCGTCACCGTCGCCGAGGAAATCGAGCTCACCGACAAGTTCCAGAACATCGGCGCCAAGCTCGTCAAGGAAGCCGCCAGCAAGACCTCCGATGTCGCCGGCGACGGCACCACCACCGCCACCGTCCTCGCCGAGGCCATCTTCAAGGAAGGGTACCGCAACCTCACCGCCGGGGCCGACGCCATGGCCCTCGCCCGCGGCATCCGCAAGGCCGTCGAAAAGGTCATCGCCGACCTCAAAAAACAGTCCAAGCCGGTCAATGGCAAGGAAGACATCGCCTCGGTCGCCTCGATCTCGGCCAACAACGACAAGGCCATCGGCGCGATCATGGCCGACGCCTTCGAGCGCGTCGGCAAGGACGGCGTCATCACCGTCGAGGAGGGCAAGGGCCTCGACACCTTTGTCGATGTCGTCGAGGGAATGCAGTTCGACCGGGGCTACATCAGCCCCAACTTCATCACCGACCCCGACGAGATGGTCGCCGAGCTCGACAAGCCGTTCATCCTCGTCTTCGAGGACAAGATCGGCACGGCCACCAAGCTCATCCCGCTGCTTGAGAAAATCCAGCAATCCAAGCGCCCGCTGCTGATCATCGCCGAGGACATCGAGTCCGAGGCATTGGCCACCCTCGT